>QHOV01000119.1 GCA_003218885.1 Verrucomicrobiota bacterium
TTACTCACGCGTTTTTCAAAGCGCTTCTCTTCCTCGCCGCCGGCTCAGTCATCGTCATGCTTCATCACGAGCAAGACATCTGGAAAATGGGAGGGCTTTCCCGAAGGCTGCCGATTACATTTGTGACTTTCGTTGTTGGGGCGCTCGCGTTGATCGGCTGCCCGCCGTTTAGCGGATTTTTCAGCAAAGACGCAATTCTTGCGCTCGCCTACGAACGCAACACGCCGATTTTCACCGTGGCGTTGTTCACGGCGTTCCTGACAGCTTTCTACGTGATGCGCCTGCTCGTGATCGTCTTCTTCGGCAAACCGCGCAGCGACATCGCACGCGAGAGCCGCGAATCAACAGCCGTAATGACGGTGCCGCTGATCGTGCTCGCGCTCCTGGCGGCGCTCGGCGGATTTGCATTTTTCGCCCGAAACTTCCTCACACTCCCAGTCGAAAAGGAAGTCGCAATCCTTGTTCCCGTGCTTGCGATCCTCGCGCTGATTGTGGGAAGCGGGCTGGCGATTGCTCTTTACCGCAACCGGGCGCACGACCCAATCGATGTCGAGGTTCTGCGCCATAAATTTTACTTCGACGAGTTCTACAGCTGGCTGATTTACTGGACGCAGGAACTCGTCGCACGCGTGTCAGCTTTCGTCGATCGATGGATCATCGATGCCGGTGCGGTGGGCGGGAGCAGTCGTGGGACCTGGGGCATCGGCGCTCTCTTGCGGCTGGTTCAAGTGGGAAATCTGCAAGCCTACGTGTTCCTGTTTGGTTTGGGTGTCGTTGCCATCATCTATTTCGCCGTTTTCCGCTAATGGTCCTTTTTACCATTTTCTGTCCGATCATTGCGGCCTTCTTGATCATGGTTGGCGCGCCTGCGCGCAAGACGGCGTTAGCCGCGTCGGTTTTGACGTTTGCCGCGGCGCTATTTCTCCTTGCGTCTTTTGGCTACGGCCAATCCGATTTTCAACACGTTACGTCGTTTACCATATCCCCCGAGTGGCGACTGAGCTTCACGACGGGTATCGACGGCTTGAGTCTGATCATGGTGCTACTTGCCGCCATCGTCACACCCGCCGCGGTCTGGTTCGCCGGTCCGATCGACAAACACGAAAATGCATTCTACGTCTGTCTTTTGTTCATCTCCGGCAGCGCAATCGGCGCATTTGCGTCAATCGATTTATTTTTCTTTTACGCGTTTCACGAGCTCGCACTCATTCCCACATTTTTGTTGATCGGAATCTGGGGAAGCGGAAATCGCGTGGCGGCGGCATGGAAAATCACAATCTATCTAGCGATCGGAAGTTTTGTTCTGCTGCTGGGTTTGATCTTGCTTTACCAAAGCGTTCCGGCCCCATTGCGCAGCTTTGACATTCGCGCATTAACGGTCGCAGCTTCACTGTGCCAAATCGCAGCAGATGCACAACATCACATCTACCTTTTGTTGCTCATTGGGTTTGGAATTCTCGTTTCGCTCTTCCCATTCCACACATGGGCGCCGGAAGCTTACGCGTCGGCTCCGGCGCCGGCGGCAATGTTGCATGCCGGGGTGCTAAAAAAATTTGGGGTGTACGGCCTTTTGCGTCTGGCAATTCCGTTGCTGCCGGAAGGCGCGCGACACTGGACGATCCTGCTCGTCGTTCTGCTCCTGGGGAACATCATTTACGTCGGCCTGGTCACAATTGCCCAGAAGCGGCTCGATTGGATGCTCGGTTACTCGAGCGTGATGCACATGGGCTACATCTTTCTCGGCATTGCCAGTGCTGGCATTCTTGGTGTGACTGGCGCGGCCGTTTTGATGTTCGCTCATGGTCTTTCAATTGCACTGCTATTTGCCCTCGCAGGCGAATTGCGCCGGCGCACGGGCACGTTGGTCTTCGATGAACTGGGCGGTCTTGCCAGAGTGATGCCTTTCACGGGGCTTGCCTTTGGCCTCGGCGTATTCGCTGTGATCGGCCTTCCCGGCTTCGCGAACTTTGCCGGCGAAATCATCATCTTTTTTAGCGCGTTCAAGAACGGCTGGACGATGAATGGCTTTCATATTTTTCAAATCACCACGGTGCTTGCGCTCTGGGGCGTTGTAATCTCGACGGTTTACATGCTGCGCGCCTATCGCAAAACGTTCATGGGCACGATAAACGACCAGTGGAGACAACTTGTCGATCTTCGCCCGGCGTTGCGTGTGCCGGTGGCGCTGTTGGTGGGCGCGCTTCTTTGCTTCGGATTCTTTCCGCAAGCGCTGGTGCAAATCGTCACGCCTGGGTTTCGCGCGTATCTCACGGCGAATAACTATCTCACCGGTACCCAGCGCTGTAGCCACGGCGCTGTGCGCCGTCCGCGAATCCTGACGCAGTATGAAGAAGACGCCCCACAGGGGCGTGGCTACAACCTGCAATGATCACAGCGCCCATGCTTGAGATTGCAGTGCTGGTACTGGGGATGGTGATCTTATTGGTAGAAGCGTTTGCCACGAAAATCGACAAACGCATTCTGGCCTTCGCTGCAATTGCCGGCCTGGCGGTTGTCCTTCTCGGCACCTTCTTCGTCGCGCCGTCACCCTCGCCGAATCAAGCGACCGGTTTCTGGAGTTTTTATACCGCGGACCGTCTATCGATCTTTTTCAAGCAATTCGCGCTGCTGACCACGATCTTTGTGCTGATCATGATGACCGATTATGCGCCCGTAGTGCGCAGCTCCTTTCCCGGCGCAACACCACAGGCAGGTCTAGGCGAATTTTTCGCGCTCCCGATTTTCACGTGCGTCGGGCTGATGTACCTTGTATCGGCAATTGATTTCGTCTTCATCTTTGTCTCGCTCGAGTTGGTGACTATATCGTTTTACGTGCTGGTCAGCTTTACCCGGCGCAAGCCGATCACCCTCGAAGCCGGAATAAAATACCTGGTACTCAGCGCGCTTTCTACGGCGTTTCTAGTCTATGGAATCGCGTGGATCTTCGGCGTGACCGGCCAGACCAATCTGCACCGCGTCGCCGAGGCGCTAGCGAATCCGGCTACAGATCGCGGTGCAGTGTTACTGGGCATGGTGCTCGTTCTGGTCGCGCTTGGTTTCAAGATTGCGGCGGTGCCGTTTCAAATCTGGGTACCGGATGTTTATCAAGGTGCGCCCACGCCCGTAACTGCGTACCTCTCCGTTGGCTCGAAAGCGGCCGGCTTTGTGGTGCTGCTACGGGTTTTACTGCCGTTCCTGACGCTGCCGCAAACAAAACGGCTGATCGTCCTGGTCGCTCTACTGACATTGATTTACGGAAATCTCGCAGCGCTGCCGCAGGCAAACCTGAAACGACTGCTTGCTTATTCCAGCATCGCGCATGCGGGTTATCTGCTTATTGGTGTTGTCTGCTTCGACGTCCGCGCGGTCACTTTCTATCTTGTGGCTTACTTGCTGATGACTTTGCTCAGTTTCGCAGTCTTGATAATCGTCGCACAGCAAACTGGCGACGAAATCTCCGACTTTGATGGCCTCGCCAAACGTTCGCCATTTCTCGCGTTTGCGATGCTTATCGGCATGGTCTCGCTCGCCGGTGTACCGTTTACCGCGGGTTTTCTCGGCAAGTTTTATATCTTTTACGCGGCAGTTTTGCAGCAGCAGATTGCGCTGATCGTCGTCGGGGTGCTCACCGTGGGCTGTGGGTTCTATTACTATCTCAAGGTCGTTCGCGCGATGTACTGGCAGTCCACGAGTAAGATCGATAGGATTCCCGTGAACGGGCTGTCACGCGCGGCGATCAGCGCGTTGATCATCGC
>QHOV01000120.1 GCA_003218885.1 Verrucomicrobiota bacterium
ACCGATTCGTTAACCGATTTCGCATCGCAATTTGGCGCGGGCAATCCTCTCGTGCAGAAGGTGCTCGCCGGAAAATCGCCGCGCGCCCGCGCGGCCGAACTCGTGTCCGGAACAAAGCTAAAAGATGTGGCAGTGCGCAAGGACCTCTATGGGAAAGACGCGGCGGCGTTGCAGGCGGCACATGACCCGATGCTTGATCTCGCGCGTCTCGTGGACGCCCCCGCAAGAGGCGCTCGAAAGATTTACGATGCGCAGGAAGAAATAAAGAAACAGGCGTATGCCGAAATTGCCAGGGCGCGCTTTGCCATCGAAGGCACCGGCAGCTACCCGGATGCGACTTTCACACTCCGGCTTTCATACGGAACGGTGCGCGGCTACGAGCAGGACGGAAAACAAATCCCTGCGTTCACCGATTTCGCCGGGTTGTATCAACGTTCTGCCGAGCACGACAACAGACCGCCATTCGATTTGCCGCGGCGTTGGATCGACAGGAAAGCGAACTTGAATCTGGCGACGCATTTCGATTTTGTTTCCGATGCAGACATTATTGGCGGCAACAGCGGCAGCCCAGTCGTGAACAAGGACAACGAATTCGTCGGCATCATTTTCGACGGCAATATTCAATCCCTGGTGCTCGATTGCATTTTCACCGACACACAAGCGCGCGCCGTGTCGGTTGATTCCGCTGCCATTGTCGAGGCGCTCCGCAAAGTTTATGACGCGCAACCGTTGGTGGACGAATTATTGAGCGCGAAGTAAGCTGATAATCTCCTCCGTTTGTCAAGTCGAGCGAAGTCGAGACATCTCTCGACATTGGTCCAACGGTAGCGCCGCAGAAATAATTAGAGATTTCTCGACTGCGCTCGGAATGACAGAAAGTGCTACGGCAGTTGTTTGAGCAATGTCCTCCAGCGTGCCCAGGCTTCGTCGCGCGCTTTTTTATCGCCTTCGCGCATGGCCGGGTCGTCGGGTTCGCCGGAGCGCATGAAACCGTGACCGGCGCCTTTGTAAATCACGGGCTCGTACTTTTTGGCGGCAGCTTTCATTAACTCTTCAGCTTTCGGAATAGTTGCGTTTACGCGCTCGTCGTTCTCGGCGTAAAAGCCATAAACTGGACACGCAATGTTCTTCACCTTGTCCGCCGAATCCGGCGCGGTTCCGTAGAATGAATATGCCGCCTTCAGCTTCGGATTTTCATTCGCGTACGCAAATGTCACTCCCCCGCCCCAGCAGAATCCACAGATGCCGACTGCGCCGTTGCACGACGGAATTTTGGTCAGCGTGTAATCCGCCGTTGCATCCAGATCGGCTTTGACTTGCTCCTTCGGTAGTGCCGAGGTCGCCTTGCGCGCAGCATCGAGATCTTCAAACTTTTGGCCGCTGTGCAGGTCAGGCGCAATGGCGATGACGCCGTTCTCGGCTAACTCGTCACACAAACTGCGCACCCAATCCGTAAGGCCAAAAATTTCGCTGACAACTAGCACAGCAGGCGTTTTGTCTTTGCGTTCGGGGTAAACGACAAACGCCTTGATCGTACGCCCAACCGATTTGATATCCACCCATTCGCCGTGCCGCAGCGAACTGTTCAACCTCTCCTTACCAAAGTCTTTGTACTCCTCCGCGAGCAGTGCCTGGGCGGCGAACATTAGGATGAATATGCCAATGATATGTTTCATAATGATTAGGTTGTTGATTTCGTTGCAGATCTTGCGCAGATCAGCCCATCAATACTCCAGCGACCTGGCCCGTAGAAAAGAATAAGTAGAAACACGAAACAGAACAGAACCGGCAGTTCGCCCTTATTCAGGATCGGCAGCAATCGCTCGAGAATCGTCGGCGCGTGATTGAGCGTCGTTCCTGAAAAGGAAGTGAGAAAATATGCGACCGCCATTTCGCCGCTGGCGATGAAAGCGGCGAGTCGCGTAAGCAAACCTACCGCAAGCAACAAACCGCAGGTTAGTTCGATCCATCCCGCGGTCAGACCCAAAGGACTCGTGGCGAGACCGCGTTCGCTCGGCGGGAAGCCGAGAATTTTTTGCCCGCCATGACAAGCAAACATGAGTCCAATGAGTAACCGCACGATGCAGTAAACAGAATCCGCGTAACGATTGAGCCAAGCCACTGCCACCGAAGATCGGGATCTCAGCTAAGCCGCACTCGCCGGTGCGGCACCTTTTCGTTTGCACAGTAAGGCGTCAATGCTCCAGCGCCCCGGGCCGTAGAAAACCATAAAGAAGAATACCCAGCAATAAAACACGGCGAGTTCGCCCTTGTTTGCGATTGGGAAAAACTTTGCCATCGGCGTGGCGGCATTTGCCACGTGTATCATGAAATAAGCCACAGCCATTTCGCCGCTACAGATGAAGGCGCTAAGGCGCGTAAACAGACCGAACGCGATCAGAAATCCACCAATGAGTTGGATCCAGCCGCCGGTCTGTGTGAACGCATTATTCGAGCCGGGCATGCCACCAAACATGCCGAGAACCAATTGCCCGCCGTGACACGCAAACATAAGCCCCACGATCAGGCGCATGAGACAATAGACCGGATCCGCAAATCGATTCAGAGATTTCATGGCCGTCAGGCTGAACGATTTCGAATAAACGTGTCAAGCTAATCGCGCTTCCGGTAGTGCCCTAATTTGAAATATCAGAGCAAATCGGGCTGATCTACATGCGGTCGCCTGATCGTGAGCTTTCCTCCAATGAAACACGTTTGGACGCATAGAGGTCTAGCAACTTTTCAACGAGTCGAGAAATTTTATCCCTCCAGCGCCTACGCGCACGATCCAAAATCGTCTCGTCAATCGAGACGCAAATCGCGGTTTTCGTTTGCCCAAGCGGGCGACCAGCGCCGGGTCGCGCGCCCCCGTGAGTTGATTTTTTTTCCATTGACTCACTTGAAATATATAATATAAATATCAAGAATGCGAGGAGAAAATTATGCAGAACAAACTCAGTACTGACAAAAAGCCCGGTTTACGCTTCGCGGAAATCGACGCGAAAAGATTACGCAGGTTGCCTTCGAGTCGAAATGGCGACCACAAGAAAGAAAGGAAGGTAAACGGCACGTAAAAAGTCCTCGCGAAGGGGGGCAACAGTTGCCCCCCTTTAGTGCCAGTCACATATGAGAACCGCACAGCAGCTTCAGGACATTAAGAGCAGACCGAACGCTCCAAACGTCCCGACCTACCGAAAACAAGAACGCGCTTCACGGAAAATTGGCGGCGTTGGTGAACGAAGATTCATAAGTCCAAGGGGCGTTCGCCCGCCGCTCAAATAACTCGAGAGCCTGCGCGGTGGGCGGCGGTTCACAGACGGCCGCTATAGTCACGCCGCTTTCTTCGCAGGCTGCTTTTGTTTCTCGCGCGATCTGGCTGTCGCTTTCTTCTTCGCGCCCGTTTCCTCCAGACTTCTTTGCAGAACGGAAACCAGATCGATCACCTTCGTTGGTTTGGGCGTTTTCTTTGGTTTTTCTTCGATTTCTTTTCCACCGGCTTCGACTTTTTTCTCGATCACTTCCATGAGCGCTTCGCGATAGTCGTCCTTGTACTTCTCTGGGTTCCACTTTGAGCTCATGCTATCGATCAGTGACTTTGCCATATTCATTTCGCGTTTGCCCACTCCTGTCTTTTTCGGGACATGGAGTTTTCCTGGATCCGCCAGTTCATCGGAGAAATGCATCAACTCAAGAACGAGCGCGCCGTTCTCCGGCTTCACGCCCGCGAGATATTGGCGCGTCTTGATCACGACCTTAGTACGGCTTGTAGAAAAATATTGGATCGATTTCATCTTGCTCGACGAAGTCTTGGATATCCACCGTCTGCGTGGCCTCGAGATCGACACGCTGGAAATCTTCATCCTTGAGCACGACGTATTTCCCCTTCTCGTACTCGTAGGCCTTCACGATCTGGTCCCAGGGAACTTCCCTGCCATCCTTCTTGGCAACACGCTTGTAGTTAACCGGACTCAAATCGCTCTTGCGCAGCAGACGAAACTTGAGTTCCTCCCGTCGCGTAGCGGGATAAAGGGCGATGGGAATATTAACCAGACCGAAGCTGATGCTGCCTTTCCAAATTGCGCGCGCCATATAAAATTATTTCGCACCTGGTGATTGCAGCGGCGGTCTATGACCGCCGTCCGCTAATGTCGGCAGGTCCAATTTGCGTGCAGGTAGGGACGTTCACCGAACCGCCCGCAGGCGATTGAGGTGAATCGCCCCTACCAATGCTCCATCTACGCGGCGAGCTCGAGTTGCTGGCGAGAGATGCCACGCAATTCGAAGAGCCGGATTAGCGTCTCTTCAATCAAATTGTTCGGACACGATGCGCCAGCGGTGATTCCGATGACAGCCGGTCCATTCGGCAACCAGAAGTGCGAAACGACTTCGCGTTTCTCGTGCAAGTTGTAATGCTTGATTTCGTTAGCCGAAGCCAGGCGCGAGGCATTCAGCACAAAATAAGTGGGCAGTTTTTCTTCGCCCATCTCGGCGAGATGCGACGTGTTCGAGCTGTTGTAGCCGCCGACGACCAGCAGGAGATCCATCGGCACGTCGAGCAATTCACGCAATGCATCCTGCCGCTCCTGTGTAGCCCCGCAGATGGTGTCGAAGAAGCGAAAATTCTTTTCCGCTAGTTCGGGCCCATCCCGATCGACAATCGCCTGTCGAACGCGCCGCTGCACCTCTTCTGTCTCGCCGCGCAGCATCGTAGTCTGATTTGCCACTCCGACGGTTTGCAGATGCACGTCCGGATCGAACCCGGGCGAATGCGAGCGTCAGGACGACGACGTAATGTCCGCTCCCGTTGCCCAGTGCGCGCGAACTGGTTGCCTTGGTCTCTTCGTGCTCGGCCTTGCCGTGAATGATGGAAGTAACCGATTCGCTGGCGTATTTGCGCACGCGTTTCCAAACGCTCATCACGTCGCCGCAAGTGGTATCGACAACCTGGCAGCCGCGATCTTTGATCTGTTGCTGGATCGATAACTCGGTTCCGAACGCCGGCACAATCACCACGTCTTCAGGTTCGAGATCAGAAATGTCGGCTTGCTTGTTTTTGCCGGTGAGATTCTTAATGCCTAACGAGGCGATCTGATGGTTGACCTCGGGGTTATGAATGATTTCGCCGACAATAAAAAGCTGGCGATCTTTGAAAACCTTGCGCGCTGCATAGGCAAGATCGATCGCGCGCTCGACACCGTAGCAAAAGCCGAACTCTTTCGCCAAGCGCACCGTGGTGTCGCCCACTGAAATGATTCCACCCGCCCGGCGCACTTTATCGACAATGTCGCTGCGGTAGTGCGATTCGACCTGTTGCTGCACGGCCGCCATCACATCCGGCGTGCGAAGGTTCACTTTCTCGCGTGCGGTTGTGCCGCTGGAAATCAGGTTCGTACTCATGAAATCTGAGACATATGTTCTCCCATCGCCTCTCGCTTGGCAAGAGAGAGGGTAAGGGTGAGGGTTGATTTAGGTAGAGTGTGAGAGGCGCAAACCCCTCACCTTAATCCTCTTCCCTTCACCAAGGGGAGAGGCGACTTCACCTGCCACTAATTATATCACTATTCGAGCAGCGGTCCGCTAGGTTTTTCAAACGCCGCTTCCGAAACCATAATGTGAGGATCGGGGTCTGGCGCGCGCGAATCGTCCACTCGCTCCACCTTCAGGCCAATCGTGGAATCCTCCAGCTGCGTCGTGGCAATGTTTACCGGTGTCCCGATTTTCACCAGCGCAAAAAACTTCGGCGCGGCTTCACCATGCAATCGGATACACCCGTGGGTGCGCGGAGAAGGATGAACAAAGCCCTGATGAAAACCGTACCCCGGCGAAAACTCGCACCAATAACCCATCGGATAACCAACGTAATGACCTCCGGCGTGGCCTGATGTGGTCGCTACGACGGTATTTCCCTGCACGCTAAAGCCGTACTCGCCGGAGCGTTTTTGTTCCTGTTTAGAGTAAATGGTGAAATTGCCGCGCGGCGTCGGCTTGTTAGGCAAACCAACCGAGCAGGCCACCGCCATCAAGGAGCGGTCGCCTTCCATCACATAGATGTTTTGTGTCGCGAGCGAAACTTTCACGCGCACAGCCGAAGGGTTATGCGGACGGTAGGCAGTCACGTGGTATGCCTTGCCACCGGCCACGCGGGTCGTCCCGCAACCAGCAAGCCACCAAACCAGACCTGCACCGCCCACTATCAAAATGAATCGAGAAATATGTCGCATACGTGGGTACTGGATAAGATTGGACGGCCTTTTGTCAACTTTGAGGCCGGATTGCTATTTGATGGTGAACATTGTCAGAAACGCCACTTCAATGGCGAGGGCTTCGTGAATGTTGCGACCGAGATGATCGCGCAATTCCTCGAGGCGACGGACGCGTTTCAGGATTTCAGCGGTGCTGAAGCGCGCTGCGAGTGCGGCAGTTTCTTTTTTTGCATGTGCCAGATCACGCTGCGTCACGCCATTGCTCGCCCGAAGAACATCAGTCCACCAGGTGAATAATGTCTCGATCCCACGTGCCGTCAGTTGAATCCTTGTAGCGCGTTTCTTCTTTTTTCAATGCATTGTCTGTTTCGCGCTTTACTTCCTCACGCACTTCGCGGAGCAGACGTTGAAATTCCTGAGCAAGCCGATAGGCAAACTGAATCGTCCAGCGTTCTTCGCCGGACGTTTGTTGCAGCAATTTCACCAGCGTCTCTTCTTCGTTCTTGCTTTGGCGCTGCCCATTCGGCGCAAGCGGGATCGCAATGCACCTTGAAAGGATTGTCTCCGGCAGAGCCTCAGGCAAAGCACTTAGCAGAAGCAGCAACGAATCCTTTGGCGGTTCTTCCAATGTCTTGAGAAACGCGTTCGCCGCTTCGGTTTGAAGCCGGTCGGCATCGGGAATGATGGCCACCTTCCGCCGGCCGTTTGATGCGCGCATTTGGAGCGCATGCTCAAGCTCACGGATTTGCGCAATCACGATGCGTCGCGATTTCGACTCGGGTCGGGCAACGAAAATCTCCTGCGCCTTGGCTGTGAAAACATCTTTAGCTGGTGTGCCATTAACCAGACTGGCCAAGTTCGCCGCCAACAGTTGCTTGCCGCTGCCTGGCGGTCCCGTGATCAAATAAGCGTGCGCAAGCCGATTCTGTTCGTGTGCGCGGCGCAAATACTCAACCGCGGCTGTACGCGAGAAAGCCATTTAAGATTGCGGATTTGTGGTCAACGCAGAAAAACGCGAGCAAAGCATTTTCCAAATTTCGCTCTCGATCTCATCCGCATTGCGCGACCCGTCGATCAACACAATGCGGTTGGGTTCGCCCTTAGCCAGCTCATGATACGCCTCACGAACACGTTCATAAAACTCAGCGGGCTGTTGTTCCATCCGATCTGCCTTGCGTGGCTTCTCCATTCGCGACTCTGCCGTCCCAGCGTCGACATCGAGGACGAAAGTAATGTCCGGAACGCAATCGCCGACCGCAAACGCGTTTAAGCGCTCGACCATCTTCCGATTCAATTTTCGCGCCGCGCCTTGATAAACAGTCGTGGAATCAAAGAATCGATCTGCGATTACGCACACGCCGCGCTCGAGGGCCGGCTTGATGATCTCGCGCACGAGTTGGCTGCGGCTGGCCTCAAAGAGAAGAAACTCGGTTTCCGGTGTCATGGCGGAGTTGTGCGGAGCAAATTGTAAAAGTTCGCGAATCGTTTCGCCGATTGGCGTGCCACCCGGTTCGCGGGTTACCAGATATGGAACGCCAGAGCGCTGCAGTCGCGCAGCCAGTCTCTGGACTTGCGTCGATTTTCCGCATCCTTCCGAGCCTTCAAACGTGATGAATGGCAGCCGCGGCATGATGTTGATTGTGAAATAAAGCAGCTCAAATGTCGAACGGTCAGCGTGGCACAGCCATCTTAGCTGTGGAGGCCGGCGGGCGTCTCGCCTGCCACCCGTGAATTCAGCAGGCAGGATGCCCGCTGGCCGCACAGGCTGGGAAGCCTATGCTACCTTAGGCATGAAAAGTTTTTGGTTGGTGAAACAGGAACCATCTTCCTATTCGTGGTCGGACCTCGTGGCGGAAGGCCAGACCAGCTGGACCGGAGTGCGCAATTACGCTGCGCGAAATAATCTGCGCAGAATGCGCAAGGGCGATGAAGTCCTTTTCTATCATAGCGGCGAGGCAAAGGCCGTTGTGGGAATTGCTAAAGTGATGCGAACGGCGCATCGAGATCCTACCGCAAAGGAAGGCGATTGGTCCACCGTCGATCTTGCCGCGGTCAAACCTCTCCGCAGGTCAGTGATGCTCCGCGAGATTAAGGGCAATTCGCAACTAAAGGGAATTCCGTTGGTTCGGCAATCGCGTTTGTCGGTGATGCCTCTGGCGGAAGCGGCGTTTCGCGAAATTGTGAGAATGGCTGAACAAGGAGGGACGGCTTCCTAGCCCTCCCAAGAAACCCGACGGTTGCGAAGCCGTCATTCCTTGATGGAAGCTTTTGCCTTGTTCAAAGCTTCTCCGAAGCCGAAAATTCCTAAGTGAGCACAATTGCGGCAACCGAGTTCCTTCCACTGATCGCAACGGCCGGGGCCGCGCGGGATTTTATCGTCGTCTCGTTGCACGACGTGGCTCCTTCCAGTCAGCAAATTGCAAACACAATCATCTCCGAACTAGCCCGTCACGGTGTGCGTGTTTGTTCTCTCCTTGTGGTGCCGGATTATCATCACGAAGGGCTGTTCGCAAAAGACCGGCAATTTGTGTCGTGGCTGCGTGGCTTGGAAGCGGAGGGCCATGAAATCGTCATTCACGGTTATTTCCACGAACGTCCTCGCCATGCGAAAGAAAATTTGCGGGACAAATTCCTGACAAGATTTTACACACAGCACGAAGGCGAGTTTTACGACCTGAGCTATGACGAAGCTCTACGTCGCATTGCAGGCGCGCGCGATGAATTCCGTGCGCACGGTCTTAAGCCGCGAGGTTTTGTGGCGCCTGCGTGGTTGCTTGGCGATGAAGCGGAGCGCGCCGCCCGCGATGCGCAAATGGAATACACCACACGCTTGCGTACCGTGTGTGATCTCCGCTCGGGCGACGTATTTCCTGCAAGAACGTTGGTTTATAGCGTTGAAAATAATTGGCGCTGCGCCGTCAGTCGCACTTGGAACGTAGCGATGTTCCAATTCCTGAAGGGCAAACCGCTCTTGCGCATAAGCATTCATCCGCCTGATTATTTCCATTCAGCGATTTGGGGGCAGATTCTCGCTTTGATCACGGCAACAAACAGTGTGCGAACCGCTACGACCTACCAGGACTGGATCGCG
>QHOV01000032.1 GCA_003218885.1 Verrucomicrobiota bacterium
TGCGGACTTTCTTTTGGAAGATCTCCCCGTCGATGCACAGCACAGATTCCTGAGTGTTTCGGCTGGGGAGGTGCTCCAACCGGTTGCTCATGGCGATGGATTTGAATTGTGGCGCATCCTTAAGAAAATTGAGCCGCAATCCAATGATCCAAGCGTAAAATCGCGCATCGATCAAAGGCTGCTTAATCGACATTTCGCCGAGCTTACCAGCAAATATACGCAGCGACGGCTGGGTGGCGTTTCAACTCCCGCAGCAGAATGAAAGTAAAGGACACCGAAATTCTGCGGCGCTCATCGGTGTTTCGCTTTGTTTCCGATGAACATTTCGGCGCGATTGAGCCGTTGCTTGAAGAAGAACATTATGAATTCGGTGACGTGATCGTAAAACAGGACGATCCGGCTGACTCATTTTACGTTCTGACACAGGGACGTGCGCGCGCTCTCAAAATCAAGCCTGATGGTGAAGAAATCCCATTGGGAGTGCTCAAGCCGGGCGACTCGTTCGGAGAAGCCGCCTTAGCCGAGGGTGGAACTCGAAATGCAACCGTGCGCTGCAGCACCGCGGTCGATGTCTTACGGATCGATCGGGATGACTTTATGCAGCTCGTCGGTCACGTGCCCGAGCTGAAGCAATTTGTGGAGACAACAGGGCGTAACAGGGCACTCCAAAGTTTCCTTTATCAGTTTACGAATTTTGGCCGACTGCCGACACCTGTGTTGCGCAGCATGATCGACAGGCTGAAACCCGCGGCTTTTGAAAAAGGAAAGCTGATCATTCGCGAAGGGGACGATGCCGGGCCTCTTTACGTTTTGCAGAAAGGGAGAGCGCGCGCGTTCACCGGAGTGGACGGAAAGGAGCGTAATCTGGCATTTTATCGCGCCGGAGATTTCTTTGGTGAATTGTCGATCTTGAATGGCTCACCGCGCGCGGCATCGGTACAAGCCTTCAGCGACTGCGAATTACTGTCGTTAGAACCCGCGGCGGTCCGCGACTTACGCAAACGTTTTCCAGAATTTGATAAACTTTTGACCGAGCGACTCGCCCTTTATCAGGCAAAGACAGAAGCGCGCGTCCCGCTTGATTTCACAACAGAACTGCTCCCTGCGGAAACGCAGGTGCATGACAAAGTGGAGTTGGATGGTGAGCAGCGCCCCAGCGAGACCGAAGGGAAAGAAGAGCCGTTTGCAGACGAGCGTGGCTTGTTCCGCAAAGGCGGCAAGCGCATCCGCAAAATCGATCACATCCTGCAAATCGACGAGATGGACTGCGGCGCGGCGTGTCTGGGAATGATCTGCCGGTATTTCGGACGCAAGGTGAGTCTGCCGCGGATTCGGCAGCTGTGCCACACGGCAACCGACGGCACGAGTCTCAAGGCGATTTCTCGGGCCGCGACCGAACTTGGACTGGCGGCACGCGCGTTGAAAATCTCGCTGCGCAATCTCCCGCTCATGCCACTGCCAGCCATCGTCCATTGGGAAGGCAATCACTGGATCGTTCTCTACGACGTGGATGAGCAGTTTGTTCGTGTGGCTGATCCCGCACGCGGGCTGCGAAAACTTCCCCGACGCGAATTCGAAGCAAAATGGACCGGTTACGCGGCGTTGTTCGATTACACGCCAGCATTCGAACAAGCTCCCGAAAGTAAACCAACCCTCGCCTGGGTGCTTCCGTTTCTTTCTCGGTTTAAGGTCATTTTGCTTCAAGTGTTCGGGCTGGCAATTGCGGTCAGTTTTCTTCAACTGCTTTTCCCGGTGTTCACGCAAATGGTCGTGGACAAGGTCATCGTAGAAAACGACGTCGGTTTGCTGAAGATAATCCTCCTGGGCATGCTCGCTGCGCTTGTGTTCGTGCAGCTCTCCACGCTGGCGCAGGAGTACTTGCTGTCGTTTGCGACCGTGCGCCTCGATACGGCAGTTCTCGATTTCCTGAGCCGAAAGCTTCTCTCCCTGCCAATGAGTTATTTCAACAGTCGCCGGACGGGGGACATTCAACGCCGACTCGAAGGCGCAAGGCAGGTTCGGCAATTTGCAGTGCAACAGGGAGTGGCTGCGGTGCTGGCAGCAGTTTTTCTTGTTGGCGCAATAATTTTGATGGCGATGTATAGCCCGCTGCTTACGCTCGCGTTTTTGGCGACGACCCCAATTTATGTGGGGCTAATGATTTTCTCGGTAAAGGTGCTACGCCCGCTGTATCATGGCGTGGAAGAAAGCCAGGGTAAGTACAGCTCGCATCAAATCGATGCCATCAAAGGCATTGAAGCGGTTAAAGCGGCGTCTGCTGAAAGCACGTTTCGCGACGCGATGCTGAACGAGTTCCTCTCGGTCTCACAAAAGCTATTTAAGGTAACCTTCATCGTAATGTCCTGGGACAGCCTGCTTCAAAGTGTCGGCCTGCTCTCGACTGCAATTTTCCTATGGGTTGGAGCGGTCCAGGTAATTCACGGAAATTTGAGCGTCGGCGGCTTTGTTGCATTCAGTTCGCTGACGGCGATGGCCTATGCGGGAATTCTGCGCGCACTCGGGGTTTGGGACAATATGCAGCAGGCCGCTGTCCTGCTGAACCGGCTTAACGACATCTTCGAACAAGAGCCAGAACAAGGGCATGATCGTTCCCGGCTCGTGCCGGTGCACAGTCTCGAAGGACGCATCGAGCTGCGCGGAGTCAGCTTCAAATACGGCGGACCCGAATCGCCTGACATTTTGAAAAATATCACACTGGATCTGGCACCGGGGCGGATGGTGGCATTCGTGGGCCGCAGCGGCTGCGGGAAAACAACCCTTATCAAATTAGTCGCCGGCCTGCTGGAACCAACAGAAGGCGCGATCTTTTTCGACAACGTCGATCTAAAGACTTTGAATTATCGTGATGTCCGCAGGCACGTTGGGATGGTGTTGCAGGAGAACCACATGTTTAACGAGACGATCGCGCGCAATATTTCGTTTGGCGATCCGGAGCCGGATCTCGATCGAGTGCTTGCCGCGGCTCAAGTCGCTGCCGCGCACGATTTCATCATGCGTCTGCCACTCGGTTATGAGACGAAGATTGGTGAATCAGGGCTTTCTCTTTCGGGTGGCCAAAAGCAGCGCATCGCCGTCGCGCGGTCGGTCTATAATAACCCGCCGGTGCTGATTTTCGATGAGGCAACCAGCGCTCTCGACACAGAATCGGAGCGCGCGATCCAGGACAATCTCGGTCGATTAATGGCAGGCCGCACGACGATTGTGATCGCGCATCGGTTGAGCACGATTCGCGAAGCGCACTCTATCGTCGTGCTCGAACAGGGAAGCATTGCCGAGATTGGCACTCACGACGAGCTGATGGCACAGCGTGGCCTGTACTATTATCTCTCAAGCCAGCAACTGGGGATCTAAAGCAGGTTCTCCATGAGCTCACAACTAACCGAACGCGGCTCACTCGATGTGGAATCGGAAATGTTGCCGCAGGAACCGCCACCCTGGATCATCCGCTCGACGGGCTGGATATTGCTGGCGGCCTTTCTATTCGCGCTGCTGATTGCGATTGTAATGCGATTGCCGGAGACGGTACGCTGTCCGTTCGTCCTGGTTCCCGGTACTGGCGCCGACCCGATCCAGTCACCCGTGCGAGCTATCATTAGCCACGTCGGGGTGGACGAAGGTCAACCTGTAAAAGCTGGAGAAGAGTTGTTCGTGTTACGTTCTGATGAGATTCGCGGTCTGGATACTCAGTTCCGGACACTCACTGAGGACTTACACAGCAAGGAAGAAAGCCTCGCCAGATATGAGAGCGCTTATGCCGCCCAAGTTGGGATCAAAAACGCAGAGATTGAGCAGGCAAAAAGCGAAGTAAAATTCCGTGAGAATCATGCCAGCACGAGTCGCGAACTGGTCACGCGCATGGAGAAATTAGCCAAGCTGGGCGCCGAATCGGAAATCGACCTTGTAAAGTTGAAGCTCGATTTAGCCGGTTCCGAAAAAGATTTGAGCGTTGCCCAAAGGACTGTGCAACAGGTGAATCTCGATCGTGAGAGAATGGAAACGGAGCATGCACGCCAGGGGGCCGAGCAGCAGTCCGAAATTGAAAAATTAAAGATGCGCATTGGAGCCTTAAAGACCGACTTGGAAAATGCCAACGAAAACTTACTGACAGTTCGGAGTCCCTATGAGGGCGTGATCATTTCCATGGATCAGCGAACCGTCGGCAGTTTTGTGCAGCAGGGGCAGGTGCTTTGCCAACTTGCGGGGAAGGATGCAAAACCACGAGCTCGAATGACATTAAACGAAGCCGGCCTTCCAAAGCTCGCCGTCGCACAACGCGTGCGGTATTTCTTCGAAGCGTTCCCTTACCAGCGTTACGGCGCTGTGACCGGAAAACTCGATTGGATCAGTCCGTCAGCTGTTACTACCACTGATGGCACCCACTTTGTCGCGCTAGGCTCGCTCGACCGCTATGAGATATCCCCCCGCGCAGGACAACTTTTACCTCTGCGCGTCGGGATGAGAGGACAAGCGCATATCATCGTCGGTGGGCGAACGCTGATTGAGTACGCCTTCGAACCAATTCGCCAGTTGCGTGAGAGCATGAAGCAATAGATCACGGCATGGCAATGCAAGAGAAGCTGAGAATTGAAGACCTGACCACATGCAATCAGGCCATGGCTCGTTGCTTGCAACTGGCAGCGCTGGCCGCGAACTCGGACGTGCCCGTGGTGCTGCTGGGTGAGACGGGCACAGGAAAGACCTTGCTCGCTCACGCCATCCACAACTCTTCGGCGCGCGCAGGCCGCCCATTCATCGCCTTTAACGCCTCGGCAATCAGCGATACACTCCTCGAAAGTCAGTTGTTTGGTCACGAGCGCGGGGCATTCACTGGCGCGCAGCAAAGCGTCAAGGGAAAATTCGAACTCGCCGATGGTGGCACGCTTTTTTTGGATGAAATCTCCGAAATGAGTCCCCTTGCCCAGGTAAAAATCTTGCGCGTGCTCGAATACGGCGAATTTGAGCGGCTCGGCTCCGAACGAATGCTTACATCCAACGCGCGGATCATCTGCGCATCAAACTGCTCGTTGCGGGAGCGAGTGCGGCGGGGAAAATTCAGGGAAGACCTTTATCAGAGATTGAACGGCCTGACCTTGCTCATCCCCCCGCTTCGCGAGCGGCTGGAGGAGTTGCCGGCATTGATTGCGACGGAATTGAAAGCCGCAGGCTTGAAAGAAGGCAAAGACATTGCGGCTATCCATCCCGAAGCGATGGAGAAGTTACTTCACCACAAGTGGCCTGGAAACCTTCGCGAGCTAAGTCACACGGTGCGCACCATGACGCTTTTTTGCGATGGCCCGGTGATTATGCCCGAGCATGTCGTCTTTCCTCCCGACCTAGAGCCAGATCGAGCTACTTCTGAACTCGCCAATTCGTTTCCTACCCTGGCCAGCAACAACAAAGAGAACGACGCTGGTACCGATCTGTCGATGGAAAGCGCGATGAAAAGGCACGTCCGATTCGTTTATGAGCAAGCAAATCAGAATCAACGGCGGACGGCAAAATTGCTCGGTATTTCTCGCTCGACGCTCGCGCGCTATCTCCGAGACGTGGCTAAAAAATAGAGCACGGTTGGTCTAAATATGAGCCGGAGCGGCCTTAGAACGAACTCCCGTGTTCCCTCTTTCTGCAATGGCAATTGTTTATTTTCGGCAAGGAAGCGCTGCATAACTGCTTCCCGGTTAAGAAGAAATCCGACGACCATTTTTATCTCGACCAGATTTTGCGAGACTTGGCACGAATACTGATAACAGAGATAGCCAAAGTGAGTGCACCGAAGAACAAAAAAAATGCGCCCGCCGGAGAGTCAGGAAATCAAAGGCCAAAGCGCAGGAAAGATAAAGTGATTCGTCTGGATGACCTGATTCCAAAACAGGACGTTACAGGCGGGCATCAATTGCTCTTCGGTGCTACTGACGCGAAACAAACACTAAACAATCCAACTAAAGAAACCTAACCATGCAAAAAAGGAAGAAAACCAAAAAACAGATCAAAGTCCAAGACCTCAAGCCAAAAAAAGACGCCAAAGGCGGTATGTTTTTGGGTCCCACCCCCAACCCTCCTGGACACAACATTCCTGGACACAGGGACCCCGGTCATCGCTAACAAGGTCGGAGAACCGCACTGTTGGTTCGATCCCGGGGTGCGGTATCCGCTTCCCGGACACAATCCTCCCAAGGGCAATCCTCCTAGGGGCAACCCCCCAGCTGGTCTCTAGGCGGTAGCCACGAGCAACCGCACTGTTGGTTCGATCCCGCGGTGCGGTTTTTTATGTACAAATTTTGTGACTACTCGGCGTTCATCCCTTCGGAGATGCATCGCTAGTCGCAGGAGGCAAGGTCGGGAGTCATACTGAAGGACGCGCGCAACACGCCGCCGGGCGAAATCGTTTGAATACCCTCTTTGTGTTCAAATGCGCGCTGTTCGTGGTGATCAGTCAGCCCCCAGCAAGGCTCGATGCAAAGGAACGGTCCGCCGTCGGACCACAGAGTCAAATAAGGAACACCGATCAGATTCAGCGTCATCCACCGCCCGCTCGGTGGATCGACATATTCGAATAGCCGCCGCGGAACATCGACCAGTTCGAGGATGATCGAACCGGGCAACTCCGTTTTCGGAAACGGCATTTCGCCGCCGGCAAAGTCGATGTCGCGCGTCTGACCCGAGAGAAAATTATCCGGCGAAAAGTACCGGCGATAACAACCCCGCGGCATTTGCAGATGAAAGCTTTCGAACGAAGTCGCTGCGAATCCCGGATGCAATCCGAAGGCAATATGCGCGGTCAGTTCAGGCTCATGGTTCTGAAACTCGAAAAGAACGCTGACCGTATTCAATTCGATCTTGTACGTTAGATCCACACCGACTTTCAACGGGTATTCAACAGGCGAAAAGTCCTCCGGAGTAATTCGATATCTCAATGAAGCACCGCTGCCCTCACCAGAGAATCCTACGAGGCGCCACGTCTTGGAGCGAAGGAAGCCGTGGTTGCCGCCTTTGATTTCGCGGCCCCGGTACAGGCTGCGACCGTTTTTGAGCCGATGAAGATAATAGCCCATGACGGTCGCGTGGTTTGCCCAGCCCTGAGACGGCGTTGACAGATCGCTGTCCCGGTAAAGGAAGCCTGTCCACTCTCCGGCCTCATTGACTCGCGCGAGACTAATTAATTCCGCTCCCAGACGCGAGACGATGAGGCGGAGACCGTTCTCTTCATCTGTCAAGATATCGAGATGTTGATCATCCCGCTTGTCTTCGCGATGAGAAATTTTCATTGCGATCGTATAAACGTGCAGGCGCTGTAGCCACGGCGCTGTGCGCCGTATGGGGCGTCTTGGCATTCCATACGATGCAGACACCCCGCAGGAGGCGTGGCTACAACAAAAGACTCATGGAAACAGCCCGCGCACTTGTTTGGCCTTGATAACGCGTTCGACTCCGATGGCCATGGCCGCCGTGCGATGCGAGACCTTGTGCTCCTTCGCGCGCTTGATCACCTGCGCAAACGAATGCTCGAGGATGCGGAACAGTTTGTCCGTCACTTCCGATTCCGTCCACAGAAAGGCCTGCAAACCCTGTACCCATTCGAAGTAGGAGACGATCACGCCACCGGCGTTGCAGAGAATATCCGGGATCACGAAAATTTCGTCCCAGCGGTTTTCGAGAATCAGATCGGCCTCCGGCGTAGTCGGACCGTTGGCAGCTTCGGCAAGGATACGGCATTTAATTTGGCCGGCATTTTTTCCGGTAATCACTCGATCGACCGCGGCGGGAATAAGCACGTCGCACGGCAGAGTAAGGAATTCCTTTGGATCGATATGGTCGCCTTGAGCAAACGCGCGCAGATTTCCCTTCTTGAGCATATGCTGTTCGGCCGCCTTAACGTCTATTCCCTTGGGATTGTAAATCGCGGCATACGCGTCGCTGATCCCGACGACTTTGACGCCGCTTTTGTACGCGAGCGACAGAGCCGCTACCGAGCCGACATTGCCGAATCCCTGCACAATGGCCGTGCATTTTTCGGGATCCATCTTCAGCATGCTCATGGCGCGCTCGATTAGGTAAACAGCGCCGCGTCCGGTTGCTTCGCGCCGGCCTTCGGTGCCGCCGATGGCGACCGGTTTGCCGGTGACGATTTCGTTGACGGCGTAGCCCATGTAAACGGAATAAGTGTCCATGAACCAAGCCATGATCTGTTCGTTGGTGCCCATGTCCGGCCCCATGATGTCGGTGTGCGGCCCGACGAATGGGATCATTTCCTGCATGTACCGGCGCGAAACCGCTTCCAGCTCGGTGCGCGATAACTGGCTCGGATCGACGGCCACTCCGCCTTTGGCGCCGCCGTAAGGCAATTGCGCCAGCGCGCATTTCCAGCTCATCCACATTGCCAGCGCGGCCGTTTCGCCCATCGACAATGAAGGCGCGAAACGCGTGCCGCCCTTGGTCGGACCGAGCGCGATGTGATGTTGAACGCGATAACCCTGGAAAGCCTTGGTGCTCCCGTCGTCCATGTGCACCGGCAACGTCACGGCAATGGCGCGCTTGGGGTAGGTCGCCCACTCACGGTCGTCCTTGTCGATGTTCAAATAATCTGCGATGACGCGAAACTGCTCGCAGGCCATCTGGAAAACTTCGTCATCGTAAATGGTCATGGATGAATCTGGCGAAACCTGAGCGTCCATCGGAAGTTGCTATTTGCGCTGGTGAAGTGACGGCGTCAAATCGAAAACGCGGTTCCAATTGGACGGATGCGACGGATGAAACAAATGCGCCGGAGGATCGACAACCGCGGATTAATTTCGATAACCTGATCACAAATGAAAATCGAAACTCTAGCCGTTCATGCCGGACACGCTGTTGATCCGGCAACCGGAGCAGTCGCTGCCCCGATTTACCTTTCCACAACGTTCGAGCGCGACGTCGAAGGAACGTACCCGCGCGGCTTCATGTACACGCGCAACGACAACCCGAATCGCCAGGCGCTGGAGCAGGGAATCAGCGCGCTTGAAGGCGGCGCGGGCGCGGCGGCGTTCGCCTCCGGCACCAGCGCGACCATGTCTATTTTTCAAGCGCTCGCGCCGGGCGATCATGTGCTTGCGCACATGGACGCTTACTACGGCACGTCGCGACTCTTGCGCGAAATTTTCCTGCGCTGGGGACTCCAAGCGGACTTCATCGACATGAGCAACCTGGACGCCGTAAAAAGAGCGCTGCGCCCAGAAACAAAACTGGCGTGGATGGAAACGCCTTCCAATCCCTTACTAAAAATCGTCGATCTTGCCGCCGTTGCCGAAATCGTTCACGACGCCGGTGCGCTCTGCGTTTGCGATAACACGTGGGCACCCGTGCTACAGCGCCCGTTCGATCTGGGTGCCGATTTCATTTTACATTCGACCACGAAATATTTTGGGGGCCACTGCGACGTTCTCGGCGGAATTGTCGTTACAAAAGAAGGTAGCGATTTCTTTCAGCGCATCTGCAGTATTCAATATGAAGGCGGCGCAGTCCCCTCGCCGTTTGATTGCTGGCTGATCCTGCGCGGGATGCGCACATTACCATGGCGGATGCGCGCGCATTCGGAGAACGCGATGAAGGTTGCGAACTTCCTCGCGCAACACCGAAAAGTGACACGCGTCCATTATCCCGGATTGCAGTCGCACCCGGGTCATGAGATTGCGGCCGGGCAGATGTCCATGTTCGGCGGGATGCTTTCGTTTGAAGTGAAAGATGGACGCGACGCGGCGATGTCGGTCGCGGCGAACACGAAGATTTTCATTCGCGCCACAAGTCTCGGCGGCGTGGAAAGCTTGATTGAGCATCGCGCATCCATCGAAGGACCGGGAACGACTTCAGCCGAAGGTTTGCTGCGCCTGTCCATCGGGCTCGAGAACGCCGATGATTTGATCGAGGACCTCGATCAAGCGTTGAGATAGCGCATGCGTTCTCGCTTGCGCCGCGGCGGGCCAGAGGCATGGTGTTAGCGCCAAAGGCGCGGTCTCATCGCCAGCCTGGGGCAGCGCCCCAGGCTTCCTTGAGCCCCAAAGCCACCAGCGCTGAAAGCGCGATTCACTTTCGGCCCGCTGGATTGACTCGCGCTTTCAGCGCTTGTTGCCGGTGTAATTGGATCCCCGGGGCGATGCCCAAGACTAAGCTCACATAGCGCCTTTGGCGCTAAAGAGGTACGAGCCTTGCGTTACTTTGTTCTAAATCTGCGCCTAACCAGCTCGACAAGATCGTGCACCTCTGTGACGCGCAACAAGTATGCGGCGCTAAAAAATGCGCCGGCGCCGCAGCAGATGGTGACCAACATCACCATTGCATTTTGCCACGCTGGAGCATGCGGGTAGCGCATGAAGAAAAAGCTCGATGCCAGCCAGCAAATGGCGGCCAGCACGACGCCGGCAAGAAGCAGTTTGCCAATCGTTTCAAGCATGGTGCCAGTCTCCAATCGCTTCGTGTAGTGGCGCATCATCGAGTAAAGAAAAAAGAAATTAGTGACGGCGACCAGGCTGGTCGAAAGCGCCAGCCCCCGGTGGCCCAGGTGAAGGTGGAAGGTAAAGAACCAGTTGAGTGAAAGATTCACCGCGATCGAAGTGAGGCTCACGAACATTGGCAGGTGCCGTTTGTCGAGCGCGTAAAACGCCGGAGCAAGCACTTTGTCCGCCGAATAGCCAGCAAGGCCGATGGCGTAAAAGCGAAGCGCGGCGGCTGTTTGGATCGTGGCTTCATGTGTGAAGCGGCCATGTTGATAAATCAACTGAATGATCGGTTCGGCGAGAATGATAAGACCGATCGCCGCCGGAATCGTGAGCAGCAGCACTAGCCGAACTGAATGTGCGAGCGCGGAACGAAACTCCTCGGTATTACCCACGGCCGCGCTGCGCGAGACCAAAGGAAGCGTCACGGTTGCGACGGCCACGCCGAAAATTCCCAGCGGCAATTGCATCAGGCGAAATGCAATGTTCAGCCAGGCAATTGGGCCGTCGCCCAGGCCGGACGCGAAAATACTATTCACGGCCACGTTCACCTGCACGGCGCTGGCTGCGATCATCGCCGGCCCCATCATTCCGAGGATCGTGCGCACCCCCGGATCGCGCCATTTGAAGTCGGGATGAAAACGGAACCCGACACGGCGCAACGACGGCAGTTGCACCGCCAGTTGCAACAGGCCGCCGATCAACGTCGCGACGGAAAGTCCCACCAGGCCACGCTCGCCAAAATGCGGATAACGCCAGTCGGGCTGCGGATCAAGCCAGTAACAAAGCGTAACTCCCCCGATGATGGAGCCGAGATTGAAAAAGGCCGAGGCCATCGCCGGCGGGCCGAACACGTGTCGCGCGTTCAGCATTCCCATCACCAGCGCGGCGAGCGACACCAGTAGAATGAACGGAAACATGATCCGGGTGAGTACCACGGTGAGCTCCGCTTTTTCCGCCGGGAAGCCGGGCGCAAGGATGTCGATGAGCACCGACGCAAAAACGACGCCCAGCAGCGAGATCGCGCTCATGAAAACCAGCGTGAGCGTGGCGACCTTGCTAGCGAGGTCC
>QHOV01000025.1 GCA_003218885.1 Verrucomicrobiota bacterium
ACGCAATGCAGGTGTGCACGCAGCGGGCGTAGTGATCGCGGATCGGGACTTGTCTGATTACATCCCGCTTTGTCGCGATGTGAAAGGCAACGACGTGATCAGCCAGTACGCCATGGGGCCGCTTAACGATCTGGGGCTTCTAAAAATGGATTTCCTCGGATTGAAAACGCTGACGGTGATCGAAGACACGTTGACGCTTATTCGCAAGCGTGAGCCAAGCTTTTCACTAAAGGACATTCCAATCGACGATCCCCCGGCGTTCGCCCTGTATAACCGCGGCGAAACGATCGGGCTTTTCCAGATGGAATCAGGCGGGATGACGAGTTTGTCGAAGCAATTGGATGTAAAAAAGCTCGACGACATCATTGCTTTGATCGCGCTTTACCGGCCCGGCCCGATGGAGTTGATCCCCGAATACGTGAAAGCGAAAAAGGGCATTACTCCGATCAAATATCTGCACCCATTGCTGGAAGATATCTGCGCCGATACGTACGGCGTGATGATTTACCAAGAACAAGTGATGGCTGCCGCGAGTAAACTTGCCGGCTACTCGCTCGCGCAGGCTGATCTTCTCCGGCGCGCCATGGGCAAAAAAGACAAGGAAAAGATGGCCAAGGAACGCAGGAATTTTATCGAGGGCTGCGCGCGCACGAACAAGATCCCCGAGAAAAAAGCGAATGTGATCTTTGATTTGCTCGAAAAATTCGCAGGTTATGGATTCAACAAGAGCCACAGCGCCGCCTACGGCGTGATCAGTTATCAAACGGCCTATCTCAAGGCACATTATCCCGTGGAATTCATGGCGGGTTTGCTGAGCAACGAAATCAACAACACGGAAAAAATCTCCGTTTTCGTCGGCGAATGCAAACGGATGGGCATTTCCATCCTGCCGCCGGGCATCAACAAGAGCGGTTTGAAATTTATGCCAGAAATGTGGGAGGGACCTCAGCGTCCCGACAGTCGCGGCACTGAGGCCGCTCCCACACTGGCGATTCGCTATGGTCTTGCCGCGATCAAACACGTCGGCGAGACCGCCATGGAAGCCGTAATTCGCGAACGCGAACAGCGAGGCGATTTCATTTCATTGGAGGATTTTTGTACCCGACTGGACTCGCGCCTTGCCAACCGGAAGATGCTGGAAAGCCTTATCAAGGCCGGCGCCTTTGATTTCCTTGGCCGAGACCGCGCCGAACTTTATAGCTGCATTGATGGCGCAGTGAGCGCATCTGTTGCAGCGCAACGGGACCGGCTGGCTGGTCAGGTTTCACTGTTTGATGAGGCAACTGCTTCTACAACGTCGAGAAAGAGGCCAGTCACGCGATGGAGCGACCATGAAAAACTTTCGTACGAGAAAGAGCTTCTCGGTTTTTACGTCAGCGGACATCCACTCGACGCGTACGTGGATGTTTTTGCGGCCAAAAATTATCGATCGATTGCCTCGTTAGCCGGGCTCGACGATCGCGCGCCATTCAAGGTCGCCGGATCGATCGTGAATGTTGAAAAAAAGTTTACCAGACGAGAGGGCAAACCATTCGCGGTTCTTTGGATCGAAGACTTGACAGACATGCTCGAAGTCGTCGTGTGGAACGAGGTTTACCTGAAAGTCTCGGATGCGCTCATAGCGGGACGCGTTGTTGAAATAAAAGGAGCACTGGATAAACGCGACGAAGTTCCTCGCGCCACGGCACTGGAAATCAGATCGCTAACGCTTGGAAAAGCCAATGGAGCCGATGAAAAATGGGGAGATTCATCCGGGGACCCGGTTGTTCTTCTGCAATTTTCTCCTGCAACAACAGGCGATGAACTGCGCCAGGTACGCGAGATTCTGGCCAGCTCACCGGGCCAGCGGGCAGTTCAATTGTTGTTTGACCGCGCCATGGGCAATTCGTTACGCCTGGATGTCGGCGCGGAGTTTCGCGTGAATCTGACACGAGAGTTGGAGGAAAAGCTTTCGCGTTGGCTGGTCACACCGAAACCCCGGTAACCCCGCTATCGCCGCTTCTTCTGTCTCTTGGCCGGTGCTTCGGGAGCTGCTTCGAGTCGCGGGAGGGCGCCGAGCAACAATGTTTTTTCCTCCGGGCTTGTACCCAGGCAGAGTGGAAAGTTGCGGGCGAGACCGACCGGATTGGAAACGCCGAATAACGGGGTGCTGCTGTCTTCTTTCACGCTGATAGTCCAAGGCGATTGACAAAGGCCGCCGCGGAACTCCAACTCTCCTACAACAGGCGCGAGAGGTAATGCTGTGGGCGCAATTTCAATTTTGTTCACGCAATCAATCAGGTGCGACGTGAGATCGAAGATCGGCGTTGCTCCAGTTATCCTGATCGTGATATCGCTTGTATCCTTGAAATCAATTTCTCCACGGACTAAGACATCCACATCTTTGGTCGTGGCATTGAAAAATTCCACCCAAGCGTGATCGCCCTTAAAGACAATGCGGCTGCTCGCTTCAGCGAGATTAAACCAAGCCCCGCTGCTGGCCAATAATTTTCCGTTCACAAGCTGCACGTCGCCAAGGATGCGCGGATGCTGCAGCGTTTCGGAAAGAGAAATATTTCCACTCAGAATGCCGTCCTGGAAAATCTGAGAATGAAAAAGTTGGGGCGCCTTTCCCAGAAAGATTGACGGAAAATCGACTGTGACGTTGAGCGGAGACAACTGGAAAGCGCTCCAATCTGTTCCGATGCGCAACGGAAAATTCGCTGTGAAACTAATCGGGCTCGCATCTGGCACACGAATTACGCCGCGCGCATCCCATTTGCTAGAGGTGATCATTGCCTGAACATCTACCGGAATTGGGCTTTCGCTCTTTCCGGTTGATCCACGAAAGCCAGAAAGATAATCGAGCAGATTATCGGCTCGGGTATCTAGCGTCCCCGAATAGTTGTGTTCGCCGGACATTTCGATCTTGCCTTCTGCGTTAAGAGAGTCGTTTTTGCGTTTCAGGTTGAGTTGTTCAACCGCCAGTTCCGTTCCCTGCAACTTCAGCTTCGCGCTCAAGCTGTCGATTGCTGTCTTGAAAAGTGTTAGAGCCGCACCTTCAACCGTCAGATTTCCGCCAAGTTGCCGTGCCTGTGTGTTTAAAGCCCCTTCGACGAAGAGGTTCCCGGCGAATTCGCCAGATTTCGCGCCAAATAGAGTGGTGAAATCGTCCAGGTTGTTGATTGTCGCGGCGATGTCGCCGCGAAAATCGGGGCTGAGCCAGTCAGATGATTTTGAGGAGAACGAGGCCTGGCCGCTTACGGTCAGCTGATTGGTTTTCTGCTTGATGTAGAGCTGCTGGAGTTGGATTTGCTGATTGTAGAGCGAAGCGCCTAGCATGATTGCTTCGGCGGTGCGATTGCGCCAGGTGAGACCGGTCACTTCAGTCCAGAGCGAGGCGGTTACGTCAGCCGGATGTGCCAGATTTCCACGAAAAGTAAAATTGGAGGCGCGAATCAAACCGCCGAAGCGATCGGTCAATCCAATCGCTTCTGACGTTTGGGTCAAAGAAATGTCGGTGGCGGCGCCAGCGACCTTCCAGTTGTAGCGGGGAGAATGCCATTCATGAGCAATGTTGCCGCGAATTTTTCCACCGAAAACATCGGCATCGAACTCTAATCGAACTCGCTGACTACCGAGACGCGAGAAATCGAGTGAAACGGACTCAAAGTCGAGGCCGCGTGCCAGCGTTAGTCCGGCGAGTGTCAGTCGATTCGTGTCCCACCGAGTCGCGCCGCGCAGTTGGGAGAAGGTTTGGCGCAACCACGGCGACGCGATCATGAGCTCGCCTGCGCTGAAGCGGCCGGCTTCAATCTCGCTGGCGGACAAAGTTCCGTTGCGGAGCAAGATCAGGGTCGGCCCGTCCTGCACGCGCATCTCCGAGCTGTGCAGGCTGCATTTCTGCGGGAGCAATCTCTGGAGTGTTCCCCAACCGGATTTGGTTATCCCTCGGACGTTTGGATTCTCGCGGCGGATTTCCCCATGTAGATCTTCAATCGACAGATTGCGAATGGCGTGGCCTCGTCGGTGTAAAAGAATGCGGCTGAAATTCAAATCGAGCTGTACCTGTGTCGCAGTGAGGTCGATCTGCAATGCATCCGCTCGGACGCTTTTCACATGAAGGCTGCGAATCGCAACCGGCTGAAGAAACAGCGCGTCGATCTTATCGATACTTACGGCGAGGCCTTCCTGTCGGCTTTTCCACCAGACCCACAAGCGAAGACCATTGGAAACGGCAAATGGCGCAAATACAATCGCCAAAAGCGCCGCGAGCAAGACCAGAAAGCTAAACAGAAACAATCGATTCTTAAGTGGCATTGCAGGTCAGTGTCGAATGACGAGGCGCGCAAATGACGAATGACGACGGACGAATGTGGAGGCAATGACGAAGCTGGAATGACATTCGTGCTTCGTCATTCATTTCTCTTTATTTGGAGTGGTATCTTTGAAGCTCAAACGCAGCGGCTGTGGTGTGTGCAGCCGTTCGTCGAGCTGTCGCTGTAATGTGTGCTCGGCTTCGGCGGGCAACCCGTTCTCTATCGCCCTTTTCCAGGCAAGCTGCGGCAGGACCGACAATTCCTCTTGGAGATCCTGGCCGGAAATTCGGTTCCACAATCCGTTTTCGAACGCGAGAACGTCCACCTGCTCCTGCTCGACACCAAGAATTTTCGCGTGTGGGAGCTGAACAATAATTTCCTCAGGGCGAATTCCGATTGAGAGATTCTGCAGCAGATCGAACCCGGCTTTGGCGATGAATGTGCCATGCAGTTTGACGCGCTTTGAGCTGCCCACCCAGGTATGCAGTAGTTCGTGTTCGACTTCGATGCGTCTTGAGAGGACGGCCAACTCGCTCACTGGCGCGCTTTGTTCCATATAGACGCGGTTATTGATGGTGATGCGCGGCTGCAAGTGCGCGATGTCAATGAAAGCAGCGCGCAAATCTTTGCCTAGCCTCTCGAGTTCGGCGGTGCTTTGCCGCGCTGTGCGCGCCGGCCAGGTCTCGACACGCAAGAAGATGACGACGACCACAATTGCGACAATGACCGCGCCCAGCGTAAACGCGAGCTGCCAGGAGATCTGGCCAGAGATTGGTAATTTGGACATCAAGCGTTGGACGTTGAGCGTTAGGCGGTTGCTTTGCTCAGGCAGTAATCGAGCAAGAGCACGAGCACGAGCAAGAGGCAGATTTTCGTCTGCAAAAAAATTACCGCCCCCCACGCCCGATTGGGCGTGAAGGGCGGCTGTTCCCCCCAGAACAATCGTAGAAAACCTTGAGGCTACTAAACGAGCTTCCGGCTGGTGGCAACAAGATTTTATATGAAAATTTTCGCATCCTTCGACAGGGGCCCTCGCGTTGCAAAGAGACCGATGAATCAGAAGAAAATGAAAATGCATAACGAGGCTCGGCCGGCGAAGCTGTTGCCCGCACG
>QHOV01000169.1 GCA_003218885.1 Verrucomicrobiota bacterium
TCGATATTTGCGGGCCTGCTGACGAAGCGACGAGCTTGCGTTCCTTTCCCAAATATTGGTCAAACATCGTGGCGCGCTGGCGTCGGCGCGAGGGAGACGCCGATCACGATGACAATTGGAACCGGAAAATCTCGCCGCTTTATCATGTCGATGCGATCCGAGCTCCGCTTCTCATCGGTCAGGGCAAGAACGATCCTCGAGTTACATTGGCTGATGCGGACGCGATGGTCGCAGCATTGCGCAAGGCAAAACGGGAAGTGATGTACGTGGTCTATTCGGACGAAGGACACGGCTTCGCTCGGCCGGAAAACCAGTTCGATTTCTATGGCCGCGTTGAAGAGTTCCTCGCCAAGCACCTCGGCGGTCGGGCGGAACCGTGGAAGAAGATCACCGGTGCGACTGCGGAACTAAGGTAGATGCGACCGCCGGGCGCGCCGCAACGAGCTTGCCGCAAACCTTCGGATAGCCGAAAAGTGTCGGCTCCGTCGAGGTTTCTCTCGGAATTACTCTTACTTCTTCTCGGGCCCTTTTTCTTCCTTCGTCTCCGCCATCTTCTGCGCCAGACCCGCGGCGAATTTTTCGTACTGAATATTGTCGATGGTAAACGTGCCGAGCATGTAATTTGAGTCGCTCCATGACCAATTCTGGTCCGCATCGTTGTAAGTCATCTTTGTCGTGCGTCCCTGTTCGTATTGGTGGTGGAGCGGATCAGCGCCAGGCGGGTTCACAATTTTCGGTGAACCGCCCATGCCGCCCTCGATCAAGTGGCCGTGGAACGTGCCGTATTGTCCGATTGTGATTTGATGCTCTTTGCTCTCGATCTTTCGGGTGATCGGCACGTAACGCGTCTCAGTTTTCTTTGAAGCGCCCGGAGTCAATACTTTTCCAGCGATCGCCTCCAAAGCCTTGCGCTGTTCGGGATTGGCCTTCTCATCGATGTAGTTGTACGCAAAGTTCCAATTCCCGAACGATTCCATCATCGTCTGGCCTTCTGGGCTTTGCCCTATCGAGGCGATGGCGAGGCCGTCGAGTTTCACTTTTCCATAGTTACCTTTCTGGATAAAGAGCACTTGGCCGCCGCCGCAGGTCATCTTGGTCGGTTTGGAGTTAAACCAACATGGGCATGCGGCATCGCACGAGCATGCTTCTTCGAGCTGACCGGTAATCTTCCATGGTGTGGTATCTTTCGGCTCGTTCGCGGCTCGCACATGTGCGGCATGAATGAGGAGAGCCGCAACGAATGCACATGGCAGGAGTGATGTCGTTTTCATGTCGACACTTTATGACTGCACCTGCAGCGCGGGCAACTCCATTTCAGGGCTGGAGCGGGTGACGAGGCTCGAACTCGCGACGTCCTCCTTGGCAAGGAGGTGCTCTACCACTGAGCTACACCCGCAGTTTTTGGGGGAAACAATAATGTCCAGCGACCCGCGGGGCGCAACCTTTTAATTGCTTCCGCAGGCTTGAAATTGTTGAATCTAAATTGGGCATTGAGCGCATCTTATGATCAAAGAACCTCTATGAAAAAATTAATCCTCCTCTGCATTTGCTCAACAGCTCTGGCGACAAGCGTGTTTGCGCAGGCCCCGACGGCACCGCCGATCGCTAGCCCGCCAGCAGCAACACCAACGGCAACGGCAGCAGCCAGCGTCTCTCCAACGGATCTCTCCGACAGAATTCAGCAGAAGCTGGAGAAAAAGCTTCGCGGCAAACACGGAATCATCATCGACGGGGGCGATGAAAATGAAGATGCCGATCTGCAAAAAATGCGCGAATTCGTGGCGATTCCAATCGTGGCGATTGTGTTTCTATCAATATTCGGCGCGCCGGTACTGATCGTGATCATGATCGGGCTGTTCGCTCTTTTAGTGAGCCGCATGCGGCAGCGCACCATCCGAATGATGGTAGAGAAAGGTCAGCCGGTTCCCGCAGAACTGCTTGCACCGCACACGAGAGCAGTGCGGCAGCGGTCTGATGTGCGCCGTGGAGTTATTTGGGCCATGGTCGGGCTCGGTGCGATGATCTTCTTGGGCGCCGTGAACGATTGGGAAGGCGGCGCATGGTCGATCGGGCTTATTCCGTTTCTGATCGGCCTCGGTTATCTCATGGTGTGGAAATTGGAAGGCAAAAAGGACGTTCCTCCTCTTCCTGGACCCTAGTATTGAGACCGTGGAGCTAACTGATGCGGACCTTATCGCGCGAGTTCTTGCCAATGACGATCAACACGCGTTCGGCGAGCTCGTGCGCCGCCATCAGTCCAGTGTGCGTGGCCTCCTTCGACAACTCACCCGCACAGATATCGCCTTGGCCGATGATCTGGCGCAGGAAACTTTTCTTCGCGCGTACAAGAGCATCCGCAGCTTCCGCGGTGAAGCGCGATTTTCTACCTGGCTTTACCGAATCGCTTACAACTGTTTTCGCGAGGATGCACGCAAACGCAAAGAGCTTGTCGGCGTGGATGAGGCGCAGTTGCAAGCGGAGCATGATCCGCAGACTGTCGATCCTGGTTTGAGACACGATCTTATGCACGCGCTGAATCTGCTTCCGCTAAATGAGCGCACCGCCGTTGTGCTTTGTTGCCAAAACGGCTTGTCACATGATGAAGCCGCGCGTGTCCTTGACATTCCGCTCGGCACCGTGAAGACGAACATTTTGCGCGGCCGGGAAAAACTGAAACGAACGCTGGCCGCGTGAGGACCGAACTGATACAATGAATCCAATGATCGACGACGAAACGCTGGACCGACAATTACGCGAAGCGGCGCCGTATATCGACGACGAAGGCTTTACCGCACGAGTTATGGCCACGTTGCCCGCGGCGCAGCGCGAACCGCGATGGCTGCGCGCAATGGTTCTGCTCGGCCTGGCAATCCTCGGAAGCGGGATCGCTTACGTGCTTTCCGGCGGATTCATCCGCGAAGGCGTGATCCAGTTGTCCAACTTCCCGATTTGGTTGTTGCTCGTCTTCGCGTTCGGTTGCGGCCTCGTGGTCGGCGCATTCGCTGTGATCTTTGCCATCCGCAAGACGCCAGAGGTACGCGATCTTACCCGGCTAGAGTTTTGAAACGGCGCCTTGCTTACGCCGCCGACAGCTCGCGCGCCTGCTGCACATCGCGTTCGATCTGGTGCACGAGCGCATCGACATTTTCGAATTTCTTCTCTGGCCTTAGATAGCGAATGAAGCGCAGCTCAAGATCCTTGCCGTAAATATCGCGGTCGAAGTCGAGCAGATGAATTTCCAGAATGCGCTCGGTGTTGCTGCTGCTGACGGTGGGTCGATAACCGAGATTCACGACACCCGGGTAAACAACTCCATCCAACTTCGCTTCGGCGAAATAGACGCCGTTTGGCGGGAACTGTTCGTTGTGAGCGCTAAGATTTGCTGTTGGAAAGCCAATCTTTTTTCCGAGGTCGTCGCCGCGCACAACTGTCCCCAGGATCGTATATTCTCGGCCAAGCATTGCTGCCGCCTTTTGTAGGTCGCCCGATTCGATCGCCCGACGGATTGTGGTGCTGCTCACCAATTCACCATTGACAGTCACCGGCGGAATTCCAATCACGTTGAAGTCGAACTGTGCACCC
>QHOV01000033.1 GCA_003218885.1 Verrucomicrobiota bacterium
ACCGACGCCAGATCACCCTGACCGCAATCAAGAAAATCGCTGTCCAATGCAAGAATCACGTCGGCGCGATCGAATTTGGGAATCACGCGCGCACCAGCGCCGAACGCACTCTGCGTGGCTGCGATTGTTCCCTGACTCAATAGCGGCTCGTAAACACACCAGCGCATACCTGGGAGAGTTTTTTCCAACTCTCCCCGCAAACGCTCGCGCGTTGGCGAATTCGTTTCTTCCACGAGAAACGCCACGCTGTCGCCGTGATCAGCGAGAAGCTTATTGCCAAGGTCCTTAAGGTAAGCTTCGAAATCCTCGCGCTTGGCCGTTTTCCCAGCATGGACAAACCGTTTGGATCGGGTCGGGTCGTATAGGTCCAGGATCGACGCCTGAGTGAACGTGTCGGTAGCCCCACCCGTAGCCGGATGCAACGGATTGCCATCCAGCTTAATTGGACGCCCGTCCACTGTTGTGGCGAGAAGCGGAATGGCGCCGTTGCGCCGCGGCATTGCCGTCGCGTAGTAGAGAAATTTTCCAGGAATCGTCCACTCAACGTTCTTTGTGAACGGAACAAGATGCAGCTCGGGTCTGCGACAACTCGTTAGGCCAACCCCTGCCAGCGCCATCGATGCACCCATTAATTTCAGGAAATCGCGTCGGGACCATTCGTCGCCGTTCAGCTCCGCTGCACCCTGCGGGAATTCGCGTTCGAGCCACTGTCGGAATTCGGGCGAATCGCTGTATTCGCCAAGGCTACGCCAGTAACGTTTGCCCGTTGATGGCTCCGGTGGATGGTGGAATACGCGTTTCATCGGTGACATCCCTGACAGTTTGTTGGCGGATTGATGTTCCAATGCTCCTTCAACGTCTCGCCAATCTCTGCCTGGCTAAGTTTCTGCTTCTTCGAAAAATCCTCGCGCGCATTCTGCGGCTGTCCGTACTTGGCAACAAATTCCGCCGGTTTCACGTCGTCCGGTTTCCAATCGAGATTGAAAACCTGATCTTCCGGCCGCAGAAAATTCTCGGAATGCCGGTGGCACTCGAGGCACCACGCCATGCTGTGTGGCTTCGCCAGATACACCGTCGACATATGATTGACCGGGCCGTGACAACTGAAACAACTGATGCCGCGGTTCACGTGCGCCGCGTGATTGTAATAAACGTAATCAACCGTGCGATGGATCCACACCCAATCGATAGGCTCACCTGTCTTCCAGCTCACCCGCACGGGCTCCAGCTTCGGGTTGTCTTTTTGCACCTGCGTGTGGCAGTTCATGCACGTCTGTGTGTTGGGGACATTCGAGTGCGCGGCTACTTCAACAAAGCTGTGGCAATAGCGGCAATCCATTCCCAGCTGCGTGACGTGAATGTCGTGTGGAAACGGCACCGGCTGGATCGGTTGATACCTGACTTTGGTGTACTTTGGCGTGACGTAATACCACGTGCCGGCGGTCAATCCACAAACGATCACGATGCCGCAAACCACGAGCTTGATCGGCACCCAATTGGTCCAGCGTGGAAAGAAATTTGCCATGATCAGTAATCGGCAGCCGGGCTGGCAGCCGTGCGTCGCCACGCTGCCAACAAAACGAAACTAAGCTCAGGAACTGTCTGGTTCAGACGCTACAAAGGGTTAAGGTTAATTGCTCGTCCGAGGGGTAACGAGGATTCTATAAACACGTCGCGAGAGGGCAAAATAAATTTCGTCGTTTATGTTGATTTAAAAATTGTCGTGTGACATCCGATCACGTCAGAACTCCCCCAAGGCGTCAAGCCCGGAACACATCGAGATAAATCGTAATAACAGTGGTCGGTGGCAAAATTGTTTGGCGATTAACAATTAGATCATCCGGAGGAGACGCGTGATGATTAGAGTCGTGACGCCTCGAAATCTAATAATGCGCGCTTTGCTCGCACTGCTTATTTGCTTTGTCTGGCTGGCGTGGGGTGATTGGAAATCGCTGGCCGCCATCGAGGAACACGAGCATCCCATCCCGGAGAAGCTTGGCAGTGTCCAGTTTCCTACTTCGTGCTCGAGGAAATTACAGAAAAGTTTCGAGCGAGCGGTGGCGCTTTTGCATTCGTTCGCATACTCGGCAGCGGAAAAAGCATTTCGCGATGTGGCAGCCAAAGATCCCAATTGCGCTGCGCCGCACTGGGGCGTGGCCATGACTTATTTCCATCAGCTGTGGGAGCCGCCAGTTGCGCCGCGAAACATCGCTCGTGGGCTTGCCGAAATCGAACAGGCGAAAAGGCTCAGCAGCTCAGATCGCGAGCGCGGATTCATCGACGCCCTGAGTTTGATTTACGCGAACACCGATTCCCTGCCTTACCAGGAACGGCTGAATCGTTACGCGGAGGCCATGCGCAAGCTAGCGGGACGCTATCGGGATGACGCCGAGTGCCAGATTTTTTATGCGCTCGCGCTCATCGCCACGGCGCCCCCGAGCGACGCGAGTCATGCAAAACAGAAAGAGGCCGCCGTTATCCTCGAGCCCTTATTTAGAAAATATCCGCAGCATCCTGGCATCGCGCATTACCTGATTCACGCCTGCGACAATGCAGAAATGGCACGGCAGGGCGTCGCTGCGGCGAAGGCGTATTCGCAAATCGCGCCCTCAGCGCCGCACGCTTTGCACATGCCATCGCACATCTATACGCAACTGGGAATGTGGGGCGAATCGATTGCTTCCAACTTGGCGGCACAAAAGGCTGGGCGCGAACAAAGCGACAAAGGCGAGGAACTGCACGCGATGGATTATCTGGTCTACGCCTATCTTCAACTTGGCCATGACGCCGAGGCTGCGCGCGTGCTCGATGAATTGCGCGCCATGAGCGGGGTCGACGGCAGCGATTTCAAGATGGGATACGCGGCAAGCGCAATGCCTGCGCGCTACGCGATCGAGCGCCGCCAGTGGTCAGATGCGGCGCAACTGGTTCCAGTCGATGGGGCGTCGACGCAAGTCTCGGCAGTCACACTTTGGGCGCGAAGCGTCGGACTCGCCCGCAGCGCGAAACCGGCTGACGCACGACAGGAAATCGACAAATTAAGGAGCGCTTACGAAAAATTGCGCGCGGCCAAGGACGATTACTGGGCGACGCAAGTACAGGTACAGATAAACGAAGCGCTGGCGTGGGTCGCGCAGACTGAAGGAAAAGCCGACGAAGCTCTCAAGCTAATGCGCGCGGCCGCCGATGAAGAAGACGCCATCGAAAAGCGTCCCGTTACACCCGGGGCGATCGTTCCAGCGCGCGAACAACTTGGTGATCTTTTGCTCGAATCGAATCATCCCCAGGAAGCCCTCCGAGAGTTTGAGCGTGCTCTGACAATCACTCCGCAACGCCGTGGCGCAACGGCAGGCATAGCCCGCGCCCACGAGATGGTTGCTTCTGCGAAACCGAATAAAACCTAAGCTCGCAGACCGTTCCTGCAGTCAAAGAACTATTGATATGGACATCAAAATTCCCGGACTTCATCACGTCACCGCGATTGCCAGTGATCCGCAACGCAATCTGGATTTTTACGCTGGCCTGCTGGGATTGCGCTTTGTCAAGCGCACTGTGAATTTCGATGATCCCGGCACCCACCACTTTTATTTCGGCGATGCACGCGGCACGCCTGGCACAATCCTGACGTTTTTCGCGTGGCCAGGCGCGCGACGTGGGATTCGCGGCACGGGCCAAGTCGATGCCGTCGCGTTCGCAATTCCAAAGAACTCGACCGGCTACTGGCTGGAGCGCTTGAAGCAGGAACATGTGCCGGCGGAAAGAACGAGTCCGCGATTTGATGAGGAACTGACTCGCTTTATCGATCCCGACGGGCTGCTTATCGAATTGATCGAATCGGGTGCGCCTCCAAACGTCGAGGGCTGGCACGGCAGTTCAGTGCCGGCAGAACATTCGATTCGCGGATTTCATAGCGTCTCCGCAGCTTTGGAAGGATACGAACGCACCGCAAAATTGCTGACAGACAGCTTTGGTTACCTGTTAGTCAATCAGTCCAATAATCGCTTTCGATTCGCTTCGCAGAATGAAACTGCGGCTGGCCGAGTGATCGACCTGCTTTGCATGCCCGATGCGCAGCCGGGGCGCGTCGCTGCCGGTTCGGTTCATCACATCGCCTTTCGCGCGAGTGACGGCGAAGAACAGCGGCAATGGCGGGAGCATCTGGTCGCCCTTGCATATAACGTCACGCCGGTGATCGATCGCGTTTATTTTCATTCCATTTATTTCCGCGAACCGGGCGGGATTCTCTTCGAAATCGCAACCGATCCGCCGGGCTTCACATTGGATGAAGACTTGAATCAACTCGGCGAAAGTTTGCAGCTTCCACCGTGGCTGGAGTCGTCTCGCGCGCAGATCGAAAAAGTTTTGCCGCCGATCGCACCTCCGACAAACCAATGACGCCGGATTTCATTCACGAGTTTGTTCCCGGCAGTTCGAATCGCACGCTGCTACTCCTGCATGGCACTGGCGGGAATGAGCGCGATCTCATTCCGCTTGGACGCGAGCTTGACCCCAACGCGGCCTTGCTGAGCCCACGCGGAAAAGTTTTGGAGAATGGCATGCCGCGATTTTTTCGGCGGCTGGCTGAAGGCGTATTCGATCTGGAAGATCTGCAAAAGCGTACGCACGAGTTAGCTGATTTTGTCGCGGCTGCGGCGGATCGCTACGACATCGATGTCAAGAACCTCATCGCAATTGGCTACTCGAATGGCGCGAATATCGCCGCGAGCACGTTGTTGTTGCGCCCGGAGACTTTCGCAGGAGCGATTCTGTTTCGCGCGATGCTGCCACTGGAGCCGCAGAAACCACCGGAACTCGCGAACGTTCGCGTCTGGATCGGCGCGGGAAATTACGATCCCATCATTCCGACATCAGAAACCAAGCGTCTGGTCCAACTTCTGCGACACGCGGGTGCAGATGTTACGGTCCGATTTCTCAACGCGGGACACGCTTTGACGCCAGAGGACATTTCGCTCGCCCGCGACTGGCTGCGCGGACTTTGAAGCTACGACATCGATTCCGGCAGTGTAGCTTCAGAGAAACGGAAGCGGAACCACTTCTACCGAGATTGGCCTGGCGGTTTGCGGGGTGGAATCTCCCGGAACAACTGCATCCAACTTCGTGCTGATGCTGTTAAACCCGCGTTTCACATAGCCGAGTGCGATTTCTTTTCCCATTCGATCGCTATGCGTTGCGCTGGTGATCCATCCGACTTCTTTCCCGTTCTTTGACGTAGCGGCAAGTTTCATTCCCTGCTGGACCGGGATATCATCCAGCGAAACCAATCCGCATAACCGTTTGTTCGTCTGGCCCGACATTTTTATTCGCGAGACGACTTCCTGGCCGATGTAGCAGCCTTTTTCGTAATCGATCGTCCTTTGTTCTAGATTGGCTTCGATTGGGATAATCTCCTCTGTCAGTTCGGAGCCCCAGCGGGGAATACCCTGTTCGATTCGCATAACCTCTGCAGCAGCAGAATCGAGAAATCTAAATGCCGAGGACAATTGTTGCCGGACAGCATCATGACGCGCGGCGTCGCTCCAGATGTCCCAGCCTGGCTCGGCGAACCGGCGCACGGAAACGATCCGGCCGTGCTCCGGCGTTGGCGATTCTTCTGACAGAACGTGAAACAGCGAGAATTGATCGCTGACATCCTCAATTTGAACGTCGTCGGCAATGACGTAGCGCTCCAGCCGGGCGCGGAGTGTTTCGCCAAGCTCCGGCTCGGCATCCACCAAAAAGCACTCCCCCGGTGCACTAACGAAAATGTGGGCGTTCATCTTGCCCTTGGCATTGAGCACACACGCCTCGACGGCGACCGTTTCGCTGGCTTTGCGCAAATCATTTGTGATTTGTCCATTGAGGAACCGAAATCGGTCCGTTCCAGCGATACGAAACTTTGTGCGCGCGGAGAGATCGGCAAAGGTCGCTTGTCCGGCTTGGAACGACTGCGTCATCCTTGTCCGGACGAAAACCGGCTCAGCAGCTGTTTGAGAAAGCCACGACGCAATTGTGTCGTTTCATTAGCGGCTCCGCTGGCTGCTGCCGCGAAACTGAGCAAAGGTTGCTGGGAACCCGCATCTTGCGGTTCGACGCTTTGCGTCTCCGATTCTGCTGAGCCCGTAGTCGATTGACCGGCGTCGGTTTGCTCATGTTGCTCGACCGTTGACGGCTCTTCGTAAAATGCCGCAGCAGGCTCATGCAAATATTTGCGCGCGACCGATGAATAATCGTCGTCGCCGTGACCCCACTGCATTTGCTCAAGCAACTGGTCCCGGGCCGCAGCGGTCACCCCCAAGTCCAGATAATGCGACAAAGCGATCTGACTGGCGATCTGCATATCTTTCAGCATGTGTTTAACAGAAAATTGCGGCTCAAAATCGCGGTCGAGCATTTTCGGCACCTTCAGCGCCAGAGTGCCAGAATAACTGGCATTGGCACGCATCGCTTCGACGAATTTTTCCAGCGGCAAACCTAGCGCTTGGACCAGTGCAAGAGCTTCTGCTGCGGCCTGCGCGCTTGCGGCAGTGATCATGTTGGTTGCGATCTTGACGGCGCTCGCCTGGCCAACTGTTCCGATTTCGATAATCGCTTTGCTGCTGGCCTCAAGGATAGGGCGCGCCTCCCGCAATGCCGCCTCGGTCCCGCCAACGTAATAAACCAGTTCGCCCTTTTCAGCTGCGGGTTTGCTTCCGGTAAACGATGCCTCGACAAAGCGCGCTCCTCGGCGTTCGACAACTTCTGCCGCGGCACGCATCGAATCCGGAGCGACAGTTGAATGCGCAAGGACGACGTGACGCGGCGTAAGCTTTCCGCTTAACTGCTCAACAGTCTCCAGCAGAGCTTCGTCATCGGAGACAAAGATCTGGATGTACTCGCAAATGCCCGCCAGTTCCCCAGGGGAACCGACAAAATTTGGAACAGGCCGCGGCGAGCGGTTCCAAACGTAAACCGGAAACCCTTTGCGGCGAAGATTCGCGGCGATTGCACGACCAATAATCCCGAGGCCTATGACGCCAATGTTTTTGTGCGTTGGGTAGGACATAGATGCGAGGCGCTCCATTGAGGCGAGAGTTCGCTTTCAGACTGCAGGGAAAAATAGTCGGACGCAACGCCGAAATTGGGCAATCCCAAACAGGCAAGGTCCCATCTTTATTTTAGCGCGAATTGAGACAGGTAATAGAGCGCGACGGAGCCGACGGTCTGAAGACTCTGCGCGCTGATCTTATCCATTGTGTCATCGCCGGTGTGCCACCACGGAAAATCGAAATCAATGATGTCGAGCGTCGGAATACCAATCGCGTTCAGGGGCACGTGATCGTCGATCAGCTCCCGGCCCAGGTAGGTGAAATAACTTCGCAACTTAAGCGCTTCCGCGGCGGCAAAAATATCGCGCGCCATCTCAGCAGGGGAATCTGCGGGAAGCGTGATGCCGAGCGACCGGTCGCCAACCATGTCGAACAGGAGCCCGCCGCGAAATTGTTTCGCGCCGGCGCCTTGGAGTTGCCGGGCAAAATAGCGGCTTCCGTACAAACCATCAGCCTGAGAGAACTGCTCGACAGCTTCCTCGCCATCAAAAAACACGAGCTCAATTTTCCTGGCCAGATTCGGATGCTGTCCGATCACCCGGGCCAATTCCAGGAGCAGACCGGTGCTGGAACCGCCGTCGTTCGCTCCGACAAACCGAATGGTATCGAACATTTTTGTGTCGTAATGCGAGCACAATAAAAACGAGGGGGACGCCGCCTTCCCCCGCGCAGAAAATTGGGCAATCAAATTTATGAACGGGATCTTGCCCCGTGGAGTGTCGTCACTGAATGCTTGACGGGTTACCTGCCAGCCAGACCGACGAAGTTGATCCGAAATGTAATCTCTGGATTTTTCGATGGCCGTGGATCCAGCCGGGCGCGGCCCGAAATCAACAAGCCGTTGAACATGCGCGAAGGCTTTCTCGCCGGAGAATTCTTCCCAAATCTTTGGCGGTCCACTCTTTGTCACTGAGGTAGCGAAGAAGAAAAGCAGAACCGCTGCTGCAAATGCAATCGCTATCCGATTATTCATCGTTTATCTGTTTCGAGGATTTTAACGCTCAACACTCCACGCCCAATGGTCAAAAAAAATGTCATCCTGAGCGGAGAGAAGGACCTCGCAATCGCAGCCAAGATTGCCCGCGGTAGATTCTGTGAACCCACGAACCCAGCGTGAGATTCCTCACTGCGTTCGGGATGACCGCGCGTTGAACGGCTGAAGTGTTTCGTTCATGCCGTTTTAACGATTTAACGGTTCGACACCGAAAGCTTTCGGAGCGGCGAAGTCAGCTCTCGGCCGGCGGAAGCCCCAGAGCAGCGACGATCCGCTGGAGATCGTCGGTTCCGTAGTACTCGATTTCAATCCGGCCGCGTTTGTCTCCGTGATGGATGGTAACGTGGGTGGCCAGATGTTGTTGCAAGCGGTTTTGTAAATCTTCTACCGCCGTTGCCGTAGCGCTGAGTTCAATCCCCACGCGTCGAGATTTCCGGCGAGGGCGTCCGATCCCAAGCTGGCGAGCAACCAGGCGCTCCGTGGAACGCACCGTGGCATTGCGCCGCAAAACCGTTTCCGCAGCGAGCAGTTGCTCCTCGGGCGCTTTTAATGCCAGCAGCACTTTCGCGTGACCGACTGAAAGCAAATTCTGAGCTAACCAGACTTGCACCTGCGGATGCAGATCCAAAAGCCGCAGCGCGTTCGCCACTGCCGCCCGACTGCGCCCCACTTTGAGCGCGATGTCCTCCTGCCGCATTCCAAATTCATTGGCTAACCTGGCGTAGCCCTGGGCTTCTTCTATGGGGTTGAGGTCGGCGCGCTGCAGATTTTCGATCAAGGACAACTCGAGCACTTCCAGGTCACTGGCGCTTCGAATTATGGCGGGCACTGTGGCGAGGCCAATTTCCTGCGCGGCGCGCCAGCGGCGCTCGCCGGCGATCAGTTCAAATCGCGCGCCTGCCTGCCGTACGATGAGCGGTTGAATGATCCCATGCTGCCGAATCGAATCGATCAATTCCTGCAACGCTTCGCGTCCAAAATCTTTGCGCGGCTGCAACGCACTCGGGACAATGGTTGCCAAGTCAATCTGGTGCACTCTTTCACCCGACTCTTCCCCATGTGCGCGCGGCGCGGCGGCTGAAGGCGTGCCAATCAGCGCGCCAAGACCTTTACCCAGCCCAGACCGTGCCATGGGGCTGAGGCTACCGGAACAGCCTCATCAACGCAAACAGCAATCCGCGCGAGCAGGGGCGAGACCTTGGAGCGCGGAGTCCCGGGCCACCCGAGGGAGCCCACGTGCCCTTTGAAAAAGAATCAAAAAAAGTATTGACACTCAGAACTGAAATTCAGTATGAACGCGGATGGCTCCAAAACAGAGAAGGGACTTTTGCCCGGTAGGGTTCTTTGTCCGTTCGGAGCCCAGTCAACAAGAAAAACCAAAACAAAACACGACCGGGAAAGAGAAAGAACACATCCCATGTATTCACTGATTCAACTTAAAACGTTAGTTTCATGCGGACGAGATCCGGCTCGCTCGCTGCCTTTACGGCGCGGGTTCCTTCTCATCCCGCTTATTATGGCGTGCTTTGCGTTTTTGCCGCAAATGCAGGCAACTCCGCAAGTATTACCCACACCATTTCCCGGAACGAACCCGGACGGGTGCTATCCCGGGTTCACGACTGCGGAAGGGTGCAAGGCTCTTCATTCCCTCACCACCGGCGCTGGAAACGCAGCATTTGGCTGGTATTCGCTCTTTTTGGATACCAGCGCCAACTTCAACACCGGTCTGGGCGCGGGAACGCTGGTCCTCAACACTGGGGATTCAAATACGGCCGCTGGCGCTGCGGCGCTTTTGCTCAACGGCGACGGCACACAGAACTGCGCGTTCGGAACAGACGCGCTTGTCTATAACGCATTCGGCGTCACTCCGCCCTCGGGTGCCGACTTTAACGATGGGTTCGGCGCCTTTGCGCTGTTTAGCAACAGCGACGGATTCTCAAACAACGCTTTTGGCAATCACGCGCTTTTCCAAAATATTCACGGCGCGGCGAACACTGCCGTTGGTGATCTGGCGCTCCAAAATAACGACATAACCGGAAACATCCTTGGCAACATTAACACGGCCGTCGGTGCTTCTGCGCTTCAGGCCAACACTGATGGCGATTCAAACAACGCCGTCGGCTATGGGGCGATGGGGAACAATACCATCGGTGTGCAGAACAACGCCATGGGTGTTTTTGCGCTGAATAGTAACATCGACGGCGCTGCAAACACAGCCGCCGGTGACTCAGCGTATTTCGACAACGTGGACGGCTCGTTTAACACGGTCGTCGGCTGGGCTGCAGGAGGCCTCGTCGAAGGCAGCGATAACATTTACATCGGTGCGACCGCTGGCCTTCCCGGTGGCGGCAGCGAGAGCGACACGATCCGCATCGGCGACCCCCTCGTTGTGCTTGACTGCTATATCGCCGGTATCACCGGCGCAACCACAGCCGCCGGCGTGCCTGTTCTCGTCGATGGAACCGGCAAGCTCGGCACGTTGCCTTCCTCAAAGCGGTTCAAGACTGACATCAAACCGATGGATAAAGCAAGCGAAGTGCTCTTCGCGCTTAACCCGGTCACCTTCCGCTACAAAAAGGAGATTGACGCCAAGGGCATCCCGCAATTCGGCCTCGTCGCCGAGGAGGTGGAAAAGGTCAACCCTAACTTGGTTGCTCGCGATCGCGACAACAAAGTCCAGGCAGTCCGCTACGAAGCGGTGAACGCGATGTTGCTCAACGAGTTCCTCAAAGAGCACCGCACCGTGCAAGACTTGAAGGCCACGGCTGAAAAACAGCAGACCACCATCGCCTTGCAGGAAAGCCAAATTAAGGCCCTGACTGCCAGTCTGCGGGAACAAGCCACACAAATTCAAAAAGTGAGCGCCCAGCTTGAAACGATCAGGCCGACGCCCCAAGTGGTGGAGAATCGATAAAACTGTTACCCGGAGCGCTGTTAGAGAAGTCAGCGCCTCCTGGATACAGTTCTAAGAAACAGCCGCCGCGCGAAACCGCGCGGCGGCTGTTTTGTTTTTGATGAGAGAAGCCATTCTCTGCGGAACACCGCAGGATGGCAGTGATGGCGCAGCGCGCAGTCCCTACCTACGAATTCCATGGAGAACCAATGATGAAGCACATTACTAAGCGTTTTACCCTGGGTCATTCGCCCGATCCGGATGACGCGTTCATGTTCTATGCGATGGCGAAAAATAAAATCGATCTCCGTGGTTATCGGTTCGACCATTCCCTGGAAGATATTCAGACGTTGAATGAGCGGGCGCGGCGCGGCGAGCTGCATATTTCCGCGATCTCAATTCACGCGTACGCCTATGTCGCGGATAAATACGCGCTGCTGCCGTGTGGCGCGAGCATTGGCGATGGATACGGACCAGTTGTTGTCCGGAAAATTCGAAATTCGGGTCAGGACGTCGATCCTCGGGAGTGGTTACGCCGTTGTGTGATCGCCGTGCCTGGCGAGCTGACGAGCGCGTTTCTGGCGCTACAGCTTTTCCTGGGAAAATTCGATTATCTTGTCGTG
>QHOV01000170.1 GCA_003218885.1 Verrucomicrobiota bacterium
TGAATTATACAGACATATGGCAAATGGCGCCGGGAATTCGGCCAAGGTGGTCCGCTTCACCGCCATCATGGCCGACGCGTCGCCGCTCCGCCGGGTTGCACCTCGACTAAGAGTGCCGTCCAGCATCACACCGTCGCCCAGTGGCATTGTCCTCGACGTGGACGTCGAAGCGCGCTCCCTCCGCGGCGGCGCCGCCGTGCCGGACAACAGCGGGTCCGAAGCCACGCCGGACTCGCCCGCTTGATTTGCACGGCGTGTTCGTAGATCAACTCGCCCGGCATTCCTGCTTGTTCGCTCATCGTGAGCCTCCGTCTTCGTGGAAGAGGTGATCGCGGCGACGAGCGTCGCATCTCGTTGCATTACTAAGCGCGCGCGGTGTACATCCTCTCCGCTCCCCACACCTAATAAAGCAAGTTCCGATTTTTGCTAGCTTACGGCCCTCCGCAAGCCGATGAATACACCGGCTGTGTAGACAAGGGCAGGCATCGGACAGAGACCTGTGAACTGAGGTAAATTGCCCGACCTTGAACGAGAAGCACAATGAAAACGATAATGCGCTCCCGGCTGAGGATATTTGCAACTAGCGGTTTCATAGCGCTGGCGGGTGGGCTCTTGGCCCTCTTTACCCTTGGTTCTCGCGAATCCCAAGCGGGCATCTTCGCTCGCTGCCGGCACGGCTGTGAGGGTCATGGAACCGAGATCGAGTCCTTCGGCGACGTCGGCGGCACGTGGTATTGGATACGCAGCCCGGAAGAAGAAAAGCGCGTCGTCATGGGCTTGTTTAACCGCTACTGCATTCGCTGTCATGGCGTGGATGGTCGAGGCGTCTGGGACATTCCGGACGTTCCCGACTTAACCAATGGCCGCTGGCAATCATCGCGCTCGGACGGTCAACTGGCCCGGTCGATCTTGGAAGGCCGAGGAGCGGTTATGCCTCCGTTCCGCGGGACCGTAAGCCTCGAAGAGTCCTGGGCAATGGCTCGTTACCTTCGCACTTTCCTGCCTGGTAGTGAGACTCCCAGGCCCGAGAAGACGAAGTAGCTCTCCCTTCGGGCTGAGGCGACCGAGCCTACTCTAGGAACGTTTTCATTTCCAAAGTTGACGGCCCTCCGGCTGAAACGAATCTTTTGTGCCATAACTTATTTCGCATCATGGAGTTGCGGAGGATTCGTTTCACTACCCCCCGGACACCCCATTTCTTCTAATCCATCGTTTCTTTGGCAAATGGGAATGGTCCTTAGGGTCGGGGCAAATCGCGGAGAACACGTTTCCCTAAACAATCAATTTTGACTGACCGATACTACCGATACTTAGCGCATATCCGATACGTTCGGCAGAGCCAGCTTGTCTTTTGCGATTTTTGGGCAAGGCCGTTTTGGTCCTGGTCCAAAGTCTTAGGGAGTCCTAATGCATTCCCTATTTCGGGCTTCACTCGTTGCGACGATAGTCTTGGCAATCGCCGGGAGAATCCAGGCCCAAAGTTCAGCGTTTGCGGAAGGCTCGCTCGCATCGGGATCCGCCAGAGATGTCGAACAGGGGCGCATTTCGAGGAATGCCGGCAATCTCAAGCGACAGCTATTGTTCGCTCAGGATACGGTCCAGGAGCCAGAGCCTCCGCCGCCTATCCCCGGAAGCGGTGGGCAAAAAACCCAAGAAGAACTGCCAGTCTTAGCACAGCAACCCGACTCCCTGGGCAAGGAGCAAGGGGCCAGCCGCCCAACGCCCTCCCGAGACGAACAGACAAAAAATAAACTGAGCCAAGCCCAAGGTCCTGCCATCGCACCTAGTCAGGAAAGCGCGCCCCCGACCCTCGAGGAGCAGATGGTCGCTCTCCAGAAGAATGTTGGAACCTTGCAAGCCCAGTTGTCGGCCGCGCAAGCCTCCAATCAGCAAGACGATAAATTGAAGCAACAGATCGAGCTATTGCAACAGCAAATCGAAACGCAGCAAAAAATGATCCAGCTTCTCATGGAACAAGTCAAGAAGGCACCCAGCCCAGGCGGTGCGGACCAAAAAACCCAGACGCAAGTCGCCACGCTGCAATCGCGATCGCAGCAGGCAGCCCAGCGAGACGTGGACCTGTCCCAAGCGGTCGACAACATCAATGAGCATATGGACGCCGTGGAGCGGAACGGGCCGAGGCTGCCGGCCACCTTGAAGGAATTGTTCCTCCCTTCCGAGACCAATGAAACTCCTCTCAGCATCTACGGCGCGTTGGCGTTCGGCTACAGTCAGTTTGTCGGCGATCCGACCACGGCCGCCAACGGCGCCGGACGTCCGAACACTCATGGCGGTTTCTATTTCGGGGAATTTACTCCGGACTTTCTGCTCAAGCTCAATGATTGGATTTTCTTGGAGGCCGAGATCGGCATTGGCTCGGATGGCTCGGTGAGCGCCGGCTCGTTCGCGCAGGCGGATTTCTTTGTCAATGATTGGCTAACGATCATCGCCGGCCGTTTCGTGGCGCCGATCGGTTTCTATAACGAGCGGCTCAATAACCCGTGGGTCAACAAGCTCCCCACCGATGCGCCCGGCAGCGCGCCGCTGTTGTGGCTGCAAGTGCTGCCGCCGATGGCGCTCTTGGGCGT
>QHOV01000180.1 GCA_003218885.1 Verrucomicrobiota bacterium
CCGAGCGAACCGGCACGGAAACGATTTCAATCGTTCCGAACCGATCGATAAACATTGAGGCTTGACGCCCGCCAAAGATCCAACCGGCGAGTATTCCGACGCTGCATATTACAAGAATTCCGAGCGTCAGCAGGAGTTTACGCATCTTTTGGTATTGCCCCGCGAATCACGCGGGTTCACGCGAATGGTCAGAGAGCAATGTTAGAAGAGTCGGTCTTGGTCTTTAAGCACTGGGTTCTTGCAATGCGCTCGTATTCTAGCTTCGGGTAATGGCCCAAAATTTATGAGTAACCCAAGCTCAAATCCGGTTGCATGCAGATAGTTCAGCAGTTGTGCGCGATGTTCGTCAGTGAACGCCGACACCGCTTTCAGCTCGACTATAATTTTCTCGAAGCACACGAAATCTGCTTGGTAAGTCTGCGCCAATATTCGTCCACGATAGCTGAGAGTGAGCGATGGTTTGGCGATTGCCGGAAGGCCCTGGTATTTAAACTCAATGGCGAGGCATTCTTGATAAACCGGCTCCAAGAACCCACAGCCTTTGTCGTTATAAACCTCGAAGCAGGCTCCAATGATCGCGTAGCTTTCTTTCTTATAAATTAATTCTGTCATTTTTTATTCGCGTTAATTCGCGTGATTCGCGGGCTAAAAAATGGCTTCGTGCTTCTAGCTTATGCGCTCTCGCGCGAAATGGGAATCGAAAGGGAACGCTCGCGTCGTGAACGAATTCTTGGTATAAGCCGAGGTGATGGACCCTTCGGCAGATCACATTGATAAACCCGAGCCGCGGGGGCAGGCGCTGGCCGCATTTCTGGCGATTTGCGCAATTTATCTCGCGCTGCCACGCAATCTGGTTGTCGGCCCGATTTGGCTGTTGCCGACTGTGATTGTCGCGTTGCTTGTGCCAACCGTGGTGAGCCATCGCGTGGGAAAACACTCACTGAATCGCGCCCTCGGAATCATTATTAACGGAATCACCACGCTGGCGTTGATCGGATCGGTAATTTTGCTCGTGCGCGCACTGCCTTCCCACCGCGAGTCCCCCTTGCAGTTGCTGCGCTCAGGCGGCTTGCTCTGGCTAACCAATGTGATCGTGTTCGCTCTCTGGTATTGGCGACTGGACGGCGGTGGGCCAACCCGGCGCCACAAGGAAAACAAATTCGGCAGCACGAGCTTTCTCTTCCCGCAGATGCAAATCCCGCACGACGAGCGCGCCCAATTCGCGTGTGCCCGCTGGCGGGCGCGTTTCGTCGATTATCTGTTCGTGGCTTTCACGCAGAGTTCCACCTTCGGACCGACCGACGCGCCACTGCTGGCGCGTTGGGCGAAGGTCCTGGCCATGTGTCAAATTTTCATCTCGCTGAGTATTATCATTCTGATCATCTCGCGCGCGGTGGGCGTGATGTAGGAATGCGTGTAGTGCGGGCGATTGAGGTCAATCGCCCCTACCTCAATTGCGCGAGAATGGTAGGGGCGGTTCACCTGAACCGCCTTGGGCGATTGGGTCAATCGCCTCTACCAAGATGAGGCATTCGGCCTACCTGGGATGAAAACGTAAGGCCAATCTTGCTCGTTATGAACTAATCCCGCGCGCATCGGGTTCTGGCAGATGTAGGCAAACTTCTCAGCCAAACTCTCGTCATGGCGAAGGCGATGGTCGAAGAAATTTCGTTGCCATTCTACGCCCGCCATCTTGGCAGTGATCCTTTTATAATCGCGAACCAGTTGGGAAAGCGACTCGCGACCATCTACGCCGATCAACCCATGCAAATGATCCGGCATGAGCAGTAGAAGATTCAGATTCCATCGTCCCCGTTCGTGATAGATTCGCGCGGTATCGAACAGGACTTTTGAGGTTTTCTCATTACAAAGCTGGTTTGCTCCCCGTTGCTCACAGCAAATCGTGATGAAATAGATGGCGCCAAAGCGTCCGGCAAAATGCGTTGTGTGATTGAGTCGTTTACGCAATAGGCGCGACATTGCGAAATCGTATCAAGAATCTCAGCGCTTTGGTAGGGGCGGTTCACCTGAACTCCGAAAGCTTTCGCGAGTTGGGTCAATCGCCCCTACCTGGACGCGCCAATCTACTTGCCGATCAGGATCAAAATGCCGGCTGCCAGCGCCAGGATGCCGGTCACGATCACGGGGATACCGACGTGAAAGAGAGTCATGATTCCAACAAGGGTCAGATAGACTGCGAGCAGCAGCATTCCGAGGTTTTTGGTGATGTTCATGCGTCTTTCTTGAGGCAACGTGCAAGCGTTTGCACGCTTAAAAAAGCGGGGGAGGGGAAACGTTTGTTCATCTTTCACTACGAAGGACACGAAGATCACGGAGATCAATTCTTCTGTAGCGGCGATCGCTGAGCGCCCGATCCTCGCAACAAACAAAGCCCGCGAATCACGCTAATTGACGCGAATAGATAGAATGACGAAGGCACGAACGACGAAAGAAGCCCGAATGCTAAATGGCAAAGGAACAAGGCGTATTTTTGGACATTCGGATTTTGTCATTCCTTCGGCATTGGACATTCGACATTCGTCATTCTTTTTTTGAGATCTTCATTCGCGTCTATTGGCGTGATTCGCGGACCTCTCTTGTTTCGAAATTCGGCATTCGCCTGCCCGCCGCAGCCTCGTCCGAAGGCGGATCATTTGTCAGCCTCTGTGTCCTCTGCGGTGAAATGATAGGGGCGATTCACCTAAGCCTCGAAAGGTTTCGCGAGTTGGGGTCAATCGCCTCTTGCAGAGGGGGATCAACCATCCCTATCAGGGTGAGGCCCCTAGCGGAATCCCCTTTTGCACCGAATTTTGCGACAAAATGTGTATTTCTTGGTATCCCCAAAAAAAGTAAAAATAATTGTTGACATTACCTTGGAACCCGGCGATAAGCGCCCCCACTCTCAAGACCAAACCTACCTTCGTCCCGCAGCCGCGGGACTACGGCGGGCGCGGTCCTGGGAACTAACCGTAGAAGAAAACCAAACCCTCTGAGAACAAATACCCTCAGAACAACTGCAGTAAAAAAAATCCAAATATGAAAATCAAAAACAAATTCTCCTCAGCATTTACGCTGATTGAATTGCTGGTCGTGATTGCGATTATCGCGATTCTGGCCGCACTGGCAGTGCCCGCGCTTACGTCGGCGCTCGCCAAAGCTCAAATGACCGGAACAATGAACAACGCGCGCCAGACTTACCTGGCTCAATTCTCAATGGCCAATGATGGCGCGGCTACAGGTGCCTCCGGTTTAGCGTGGCCTGGTGACCTGATAGTCGGTGGTTACCTACCTGTCGGATCAACCCTGGTGACCTACGCGAACATATTGATCGCAAACGG
>QHOV01000181.1 GCA_003218885.1 Verrucomicrobiota bacterium
GAAACCGCCGAGCACAATGATGACCGAGAGGATCTCAGTCCACCAGGCGTCGCGGCGGAGAGTGCTGCCGAGCCGGGATTCCGGCAAGAGTGTGGGAGAACCAGCCATCCGATAACCTCCAGCGTGGCTGTAGCGTAATCAATACACAGATTATTTCAAGCGAAAACTATCGACAAGACGATGGGAAGCCAATTCAGAGAATGGTCTCAATTTCGGCGTCGATGGAGACATGTGTGACAGGGATTCCGTGGATCGAGAATTTCTGGCCGGCGGATTCTGAGAACCGGAAGAAGCGGCTAATATGATAATCCTCGTCGTAACCGGAGAACAGGCGTTCCGTTTCTGTCTTTGTCAAACCAAAGGCGGAAAGCGCAACCATCTCTCCAAAATTGCCAGCTTGAGAGCGGTATAAGCCGACGAGTTCGCGCAACGGCATCATGGCGTTTCGCAACCGCGAAGCGGTCGACGGAGCGCGGCCCGCGGCTTTGGCGCTGGTGGACTTCTGCTGCGCAAAGTGTACTGCCTGCGACAAAAAGAACGCAAGAATTTAGCGGAGCGGACGCCGGGAAGGGCTGTATCCCAAATGGAGCAATGACGGGAGCAAGCTAGCTAGAACTGGAACTTGGTGTGGAACGCAAGGATTGGGTAAGATGCTCAGTGAGATTTCAGAAGCCGAGGAGGAAAGTGTATGAGCATCGCAGTGGGACAGACGGCGCCGGATTTTACGCTGCAGAATCAGGATAAAAAGGAAGTGAAGCTTTCCGATTTCGCCGGGAAGAAGAATGTCGTACTCGTGTGGTATCCACTGGACTGGAGCCCGACGTGCACCAACGAGCACGCCTGCTTCGTCAACGAAATGAAGGCGTTCGAAACGCTGGACGCGGAAGTGCTTGGTGTCAGTGTTGACAGCGTGTGGTCGCACAAGGCGTATGCGGAGAAAATGGGGATCAAGTATTCGCTGCTGGCGGATTTTCATCCGCGGGGCGGGGCCAGCGAGAAGTACGGCGTTTACCTGGCGGACAAAGGCATTACCGGCCGGGCCATCGCCATCGTTAACAAAGCCGGAAAAGTGGCGTGGTTCAAGAATTACGACATTCCGGTCGTGCCGGATTTGAAGGAAGTCGCCGCCGCGTTGGGCCAAGTGAAGGCGGCGACGGCATAAAGATTCCAGATCGCCACTATGCAAAGAAGCTTGCAGGGCCCCTAGGTTTCGAGGCCTGGTTCTTTTGAGCGAGACAAATTGTCAGCGCAGCGACGTTCGAATCGCTCGCCGCCTACTTTGACGCGTAATCGTTGCGCGCGACGGTGCCTCCCTTCAGCACAAACTTTACCGATTCAAGCGCGCGCACATCCGAAGCCGGGTCACCGCTGACAGCAATCAGATCGGCAAAGTGACCGGTCTCCAACACACCAATCCTATCGGCCCAGCCAAGTAAATCCGCCGCGTTGACGGTAGCAGCCTGAATGGCATCGAGCGGCTTCATGCCCCATTCCACCATTTTGCCAAACTGTTTCGCGTTGTCTCCGTGTGGGTACACGCCGGCATCAGTGCCAAACGCCATCTTCGCGCCAGCCTGAAAGGCATGGCGGAAATTCTCACGTTGCAGTCTGCCAACCTTTTTTTCCTTTTCGATCGACTCCGGCAGCATTCCCGCCTTCGCCCCTTCCTGGAGAATGAAGTCGTCGTTGTAAATGTCAAAGACAAGATAAGTCCCGTGTTGCTTGGCCAGGGCGATGCCTTCGTCGTCGATCAAGCTGGAGTGTTCGATGGAATCGATGCCGGCGCGGATGGCGTCCTTAATCGACTGGGTGCCGTGGGCGTGGGCCGCAACTTTGCGGCCGAGCTTGTGGGCTTCTTCCGCAATGGCTTGCATCTCTTCCAGAGTGTACTGCGGCGTGTCGGGCTGATCGCCTTTGCTGAGGACTCCGCCCGAGGCGCAGATCTTGATGAGATCGGCCCCGTACTTGACCGTTTCACGGACCTTGGCGCGCGCGGCCCAGGGGCCGTCGGCCACGCCATCGGATTTGTAATGGAATTCTGAGGGCAGCAAGTTGTTGTCGCAGTGCCCTCCGGTGATGCCGAGCGGCGGGCCCGACACGCGCATGCGCGGACCCTCGATATCACCGGCGTCAATACCGTCGCGAATTGCGACATCGGTGTACCCATGGGCGCCGAGGTTGCGGACTGTGGTGAAACCGGCGCGGAGTGTAAGGCGCGCATTTTTTGCGCCGATAATGGCCTCGCGCGGAACAGAAATCCCGAGGCGCGAATAACCATGGTTGGCAGGATCGCCCGTGAGATGCGTGTGCACATCAATCAGACCGGGGAGGCACGTGCTATTCGAAAGGTCAATCGCCATGACGCCACTCGGTCGCTTGGTCGCAGAAGTGGGGCCGACCGAGATGATCGTCCCGGAAGCATCGAACACGACCGTTTGGTCGCTAAGCATCTGACCGGTGCGAACATCAAGCAACTTGCCGCAACGAACGGCGCCGGGGCCAGAGTACGCTGGCAGCGACTGCATAAATACGAAAACAAGAACGAACACAACCTTGCGCATGAGTCTCCTTGAATGTGCGAATGAGCCAAATGAGAATATATCTGCTGCACGGGTTTGGGAAGAGACGTTGGCACCGAAAGACTCAGTCTTTCGCGGGCGCGGCTGTCTTTCCAACGGCGTCCGGTTTCTTCTCAGCAGCCGGCGGCGCGGACCGAGCGGAGAAAGATCGAACCAGAATCACGAGCTCCCAGCGCTGATCTTCAGTCAATCGCTTCTTGAACGAAGGCATGGGCTCTCTGCCTTCGCTGATTTGGTAAAAGATTTCGCCGTCAGTGACCACCTTCATGCGCTGAGTGTCGGTGAGGTCCGCCGGAGCCGGAAAGTGTAGCCTGGCCTCTGGCCCGTCGCCCTTGCCTTGCTCGCCGTGGCACTGGGCACATTCTTCGGTGTAAATCTCTTTGGCCGGTTTCAGCGTGGACTCAGTAGTTGCGATTGGATTCTTCAGCCTTTTGACTTCCTCAGGAACGACCCATGGCCTGTCTCTGAGGAGTGCCGCGTAAACAAGCACGATGCAAATCAGGGTAAGGAGCGAACCGAAAAGTATTTTGCGTGTCTTGAGATTACGCTGCGCGTCCGTGGGCATAGCGGCTACGAAAATTTTCGCACAACGAAGTAGGTAACGAAAGCAGACGCCCAGGACGTAATAGAGTTTCTCTCCCCTGTTAAGAACGGAGTATGAGCCAAACGAGCTCAGCGTTGAAGAACAAGATGGCGGCCGCGACGATCCAGGCCACGGCCGTGGTGACTCGCGAATTTGCAAATTCGCCCATCTTGGAACGGTCGCCGGTAAATCGGATCAGAGGAATCACCGCGAACGGCAGCTGAAAGCTGAGAATCACCTGACTGAGAATAAGCAATGAAGTGACTTTGTTCTCGCCCGCTATACCAATGACCAGTGCCGCAGGAAGAATGGCAATCGAGCGGGTAATCAGCCGGCGAAGCCAGGGCTTCAGCCGAATGTCGAGAAAGCCCTCCATCACGATCTGGCCGGCCAGCGTG
>QHOV01000182.1 GCA_003218885.1 Verrucomicrobiota bacterium
CATGCGTGAATGCCAGATCCGTCCAGCTATCCTTGTCGAAGTCGAACGCAACCACGCCCACCGCCGGCGGCAACTTCTCTTTATTGAAATCGATGCCGCCGAGCGGCGTGAATTTGCCCTCGCGCGGATTGAGATAGATGGAAGCTCCGGCCTGCCCACCTGCGACAACAAAATCCACCGCGCGATCATTATTGAAATCGGTGGTGACAACTCCCGCGCCGGTGGCCGCGAAACCGAGCGCTGTTTCCGCCGACACATCCGTGAACGTGCTATTCCCATTGTTACGCCAAAGCACGTTGTGCGGCGGCGTGCCCGGCGGACCTGCGCCGGGCGCCGCTGTGACGTATAAGTCCAAGTCCCCATCGTGGTCATAGTCCACAAACGTCAAGCCCACGCAGCCTTTTTCTCGCCGGATTCCCACCGGTTGAGTCACGTCCTCAAACTTGCCGTCGCCTTCGTTGCGCAGCAGCCGCACACCGTCACCCAGACAAACTGCCAAGTCCGTATGACCGTCGTTGTCGAAATCGCCGGCCGCGCATCCAAAGCCGCTCCCTGTTAACTGAATTCCCGCTGTCCGCGTCACATCTTCAAATCGTCCGTCGCCCAGATTGCGAAGCAATCGGCTGGTACCATCCGCCACGCTGCTCACTAGAAAAAGATCCGGCCTCCCGTCGCCATCGAAGTCAAAGAAACATGCCCCGGTACTTGGCCCAATCTCGTTGTGAACTGCTCCCGCGCTCTTCGAAACAAACGCGTTCGCCTGTGGCACAAAGCGCACTGGAATCGCCGCAGGCACATCGACAATGGAGTTCAGCGGCAACTCCGCGAGCGAGTAACGGCCTTGATCGCCATAGCCCGCGCCAAACGGCGCTCCCAGATGCTCTGCTGTGATTTTCTGGAAGCGCGCCAGGTGTTCGCGCGCTGATGCCGTATCACCTTTCCTCTGCAACGCCTGCGCTAACCCGAATTCCGAGGATGCATGATACGGATACAGCGCCAGCGCTTTTTGAAACGCCGCGATCGCTTCGTCGTATTTTTGAAGCTGCTTGTTCAGGTAGCCCACAAAATAGTAGGGATCCGCTTCCTGCGCGATTTCCGTGACGTGCTGAAATGCGACGATGCCCTTGTCCGCTTCGCCGAGGTCTTTGTAGACAAGTCCGAGGTTGTACCAGGCGTATGCATCTTTAGGAAGATGCTGCGTGGCCGTTTCAAGCGCCGCGCGCGCAGGCTCGAGCTTCTGCTGCGCGAGCAGAGAAACACCCAGATTCAACCGGGCCACGGCAAATTTAGGATCTGCTTCGAGCGCTTGCTCAAAATATTTTTGCGCATCCGCAGGGCGTTGCTGGTTCAGGTACGCCGCACCCAGCGTATTGAGGCGATAAGCGTCCGCCGTGCCGCTGCTCGATGGCCCAGACTTCTTTGTGGCCGCAGTTTTCTCCTGCGCGGAGGGCGCGCTGGAGCGCACCAATCTCGCCGCGCAGCAGATCAAAATGGAACAACCAAGAATCAGCCCTACTGCACGCCGATGAGTTGAACGCGTCAACTATTTTCTTCCTGTCTGCGCCGGATGCAAGAATTCCGCGTACGATCCTTCCCAGCGCCGTTAGAATTCTCACGGCTGCCCTATCCATCGTCAACCGTTATTATGAGCGTCGTTATTATGAGCGTCGTTCGCGCGTCTCGCGCGTCTCGTCCCTTGACCTCCGCCCCATGTGCGCTTACTCTCGCGCATCAACTATGAGTTTCTTCCCTTACGGCACCTTAGCGGAAATTGTGCAAGAAATTCGCTCGAAGAAAATTTCTCCCGTCGAACTCGTTGAACTCCATCTCCAACGCATTGAACACCTGGAGCCAAAACTCAATGCCTTCGTCCATCTGGACCTCGAGGGAGCTCGCCGCCAGGCGCGCGCAGCCGAGACCCTGGCATCGCAAGGCGCACAAGTCGGCCCTCTCCATGGCGTGTCGCTCACCATCAAGAGTTGCATCGATGTCGCCGGTTGGCCGTGCCCTGCCGGTTCTCTTCCGCGCAAAGATTACGTTGCGAAACAAGACGCTCCGCTCGTTTCCCGATTGAAAGCCGCGGGCGCCATTCTACTCGGCAATACCAACACTCCTGAATTTCTGATGGCCTATGAAACCAACAACCTGCTCACCGGAAAGACGAGCAATCCCTGGAGCTTCGCCTACTCTTCGGGCGGCTCCAGCGGAGGCGAAGCCGCCGCGATTGCCTCAGGCTGCTCAGCGGGCGGCGTCGGCAGCGATGGCGGAGGCTCCATTCGCATCCCCGCGCACTTTTGTGGAATCTGTGGATTAAAGCCCACGCCTGGCCGCGTTCCTGCGACAGGACATTTTCCGCCAGCCGCCGGCGCCTTTTCCTGGATCGGCGTTGTCGGCCCTATGGCTCGCACCATCGCCGACGTACGTTCGCTCTTCGAAGCGATGGCCGGACCGGATGCCGACGATGCGCTTTCCGCTCCAGTTCCGTTGCGTTCGTACAACGAGGCTGACCTTCGCGGCATGCGCGTCGGAATTCTCGAGAGCGATGGCCTCGGTGTGGCGACTCCAGAGACACGCACAGCCGTTGCGCAAGCCGCAAAATTACTCGCCGAACGCGGCTTCACCGTCGAGCCCTTCCATCTGAACGGCCTCGATCGTGCGCTCGATCTGTGGTGGTTTTTCTTTGGTCCGGTGATCGGCCATTTGTTCCAGCAGAGCATCGCTAGCCAAGAAGATCAAATCAGCCCGATGCTGCGCGAGTATCTCGCTTTCGCAACTTCTGGAAATCCAATCACGCTCGAGCAATTTCTGAAAGCCTGCGCGGATCGGGACTCTCTCCGGGCCGAAATTCTCCGCCAAATGCAGGACACGCCCATTTTGCTCTCCCCGGTTTCCACAAACCCCGCCTTCCGCCACGGCCAGGGCAATTACCTGCCCGGCGAGGGATACCTCGAAACAATGCGGTTTTCACAGTGGCTGAACCTAACGGGTTTTCCCGGCGCCTCCGTCCCCGTCACTCTTTCGAATGATGGACTACCCATCGGTGTTCAAGTCATCGGCCGGCCATTCGAAGACGAGTTGGTCCTCGCTGTGGCAGAAGCCATCGAGCAATCCCGCGGCCCCTGGCAAGCGCCATCACTGGAAAATGTTTGACCTAGTCTTTGATCTAACGCGGCGCCTTACGGCTCAGGCTCGCGCGTCAGCTCCGGATTCGGCACGCGATTTTTTTCGCGCGACTCCCGCTCCTTGTCTAATTGAGTATCCAGTTTCTTCTGCGTCGCGGCGAGTTCCACGCTCGCTTCCTTCTCCCGCCCCAGCTGCATCAGGATCCTCCCACGCAAGTAGTGCCCGCCTTCGAATTCCGGAGAAATCCGCAGCGCCGTGTCCGCCATCTTTAGTGCTGGCTCCAACTTTTGCTGCTTCTGGTAAAGTCTCGCCAGCCCGGCGTACGCGCTAGCCATTTTGGAATCCCGCTTCAGCGCATCTCGAAACGCTCTCTCCGCATCCCCATCCCTGCCCATGCGCGTGTAGAGCGCACCGAGTTGGTCGTAGTTGTCCGCCAGGGCACGAACGGCAAGTTGGGGTTCAGTGTGGCAGCCTGCTCCAGTTCGCTGATGGCCGCGTCCGTTTCCTGCCGGTTGAGGTGCGCCTTGCCCAGGATCAAATGAAACTCCGCAATTCCCTGGCCCACGGTTGTCATGCGGCTCAGGATTTTCTCGTCCAGCTCCTTCTGGCCCGATTCCTGCGCTGCAATATCAAGCAGATACAAGTACAGCACGTTATTGGACTTTTCCGCCCACAGCGGCTCGAGCACCGTCACTGCCTCCGCATATTTCTTCGTGAAGACCTCGCACAGTCCCAGAAGGTAGCGCGCTTGTTGCGAGTCCGGCTGTTCTCGCAACACCGATGAAAACAGAGCAATCGCCGCGGCATAATTGCCTCGCCGATATTCGACCAGACCAATATTCAGTCGGATCCCGGTGATTTTTGGTTCGAGCTTCTCGGCCTTTCGCAACAACACAATCGCGCGGTCCCATTCCTTGCGGCGCATGGCGATAACGCCAAGATTGGCATAGGCCGAGCCGGCCCGCGGGTCAACCGAAAGCACCTGACGAAAAGCCGCTTCCGCCGCTTCGAGGTCCCCCGCCTGAAGCGCCGTCTGCCCCATCGCAAACCATGCTTGAGGATCCAACCGCTGCTCCGAAACGACTGGGGATGAAGCAGACTGCGGCTCTGCGCCTGTGTCTGCCGTTGGCCCCAAACAAGTGGGCTGTGCCGCAGCTAGAGGCAGACATATCGCCAGAGCGCATACGACGGTTTGCCTATTCAAGAATCGCGCGCGCATGGGCATTCAGTGTCCGGCAGTCCCACCGGGATTTCAAGGAGCCTCCGCAGTCTTGCCTTGTACCTCTCATATTTCACCGATGCGGAAGCCGCGAGTGCGCTATCTCACGGCGCCCCGAATTTATCCCTGAATTTATCCCTTGACACCAAACCTTAAATGCACTATTAACTCGTTTTAATAGACAGATTCGGTGCGTTGCCTGCAGTCGTCGAGTGGTGGAGGCTGTGTCCCATCAGGGTGTTTTTCTGCGCGGGGCTTTAGGGTTGCCACTGCAATCTTTAGCGCTATGCCCTTGGTTCTCACGTCTCCCCAAGTTCGAATCTCGATTGGAGGTCTAAACGTGAAGGGAAATTCTAATCTTTTCGGTCTTCGAAACAATATTTTGGGAGCCGCGTTGCTGTGGCTCAGCATGCTGCTCATAGCGCTGGCCTTTCCCC
>QHOV01000183.1 GCA_003218885.1 Verrucomicrobiota bacterium
GTTTCCGTCGCTGTCAACCGCGCCTCCTTCCACGCATACGTCCGCCGAGGTTGCGGGGACGTTGTCTACATCGTTGTTTGCACCGCCGGCAAGGAGCGTTAGCACGCCGTTCTTATCCACACGAAGGACTTTGCCGTTGACGACGCCGATGTAAAGGTTGCCGGAGCTATCGAGCCCCACAACGTTGGGGCCGTTGAGGTTCGCCGCGAGGGCAGGGGTATTATTAGGTCCCCCTCCTGCATATGTGACGATGTTTTGCGCCAACGCCGGAACAGCAAAAGTCATCATCAAACACACGAAAAGTAACGTGTTCATCTTGCACATGAACTTGAACATGATTCGGCCTCCTTATTCAGCGGGTTTCGTCCAAAGGACTGTTGGATCGCCTTTAGAAATCACCCGGCGATCTTGTTAGGGGTGACCTGAGGGATTTGGCGTGTGAAGCGCGAAGCAAAAAATATGAAATAAATGGCTGAACCGGATTTTGCCTGTAAGCAGCCTCTTTGCGAATACACACCCCAACAGGTCGAGGATCGTCCTGCTCCGTGCCTCCTGTCCGACACACTGGATCAGAGGCCCGAGCGATTCTTGATTCTTCTTATGGCTTTGCCAATTGGGTGAAAACTTGAATCCCTAGCCCACGAAACCGTTGAATTTCTTCCGTTGTGCGTTTCCCGGGCAGCGCCTCAAAAAGTTTTCTCAGCGAACTTCCATGGGTCTTTACACTTTGTTCCGAAAGCAGACGCTGGAGTACTTTTAGGGGCTATTCCGGCGTCCGTCTGGCTCCTGTGTGCTAACTACCTCACGCCGAAATTCGCGGTGTGAGGGAGGGGGTCGCTTCCAGCGGTAAATTGCAGGGTGTACGTGCCGGGCGCGAGGCCTGTGGTGCTGAGGTTAAAGATGTATCCGCCCGCAGGACCGAGGTCGGCGTCAAAGCGGAAATTGCCGCCGGGATTCGTGTTGCCTGGAGATGCCGCCGCACCGGAGTAACCGGACCCGCCAGTTACCTGAGTCACGTGCAACGTTATGGCGGTGGAAGAAACGTCGTTGCCGCCGGCATCGCAGAGGTAGAGTTTGATGGGGTACACGGCGCCGCTGGGAGCCGCTCTGGTCGCGTCGTACAACGGGCAGATTCCGTAGGAGACATTTTCGGTCAGGCTTGCCGTGCTCCCGAAGAAGCCGCTGTCGCCGCTATAGGTCGCGGTGATCGGATGCGCGGCAACGGCAAGCGAAGCTGCAAGCGTGGCTGATCCAGAGGAGTCAAGCGTGGATGTACCTAGTGTTGTCGTTCCATCCTGGAAGGTGACCGTCCCAGTGGGTACCCCTGACCCCGAAGAAGGATGGACTGTCGCCGTTAGGGTGACCGCTTGCCCCAAAACCGAAGGATTCGCAGAGGAAGATACCGCAACCGAGCTGGCTTGCTTGGCCGGGACGGTTACGGTTGCCGTGGCAGATTTGGTGTCGTCCGCGACAGAAGTGGCGGTCACCGTCAATGTCAGTGGACTGCCGGCGGCCGCAGGCGCGGTATAAAGGCCCTGCGGCGAAATCGTGCCGCAGCCACCGCCCGTGCACCCCGTCCCAGAGAGGTTCCAGGTGACGGCCGTATTGATCGCGTTGGTAACGCTGGCGGAGAATTGCTGCGTCGCCCCAGGACTCACAGTCGCGGTAGACGGCCCAACACCGATGCCAACAATTGGCACGATACCTGACACTCGACGGATCCGACGACCACCGCGCTCGGCAATCAACAAGTTGCCTTTGCGGTCGCCTACAACAGCGCTAGGGCCAGAGAGTTCGGCGCTAGTGGCCGGACCGCCGTCACCGCTCGACCCTTCTGTGCCATTCCCAGCTACGGTGTTAATACTCCCAGCGGCAGCATCTACTTCCCGCACGCGATTATTGAAGGTGTCTGCTATGAAGACGTTCCCTAAACTGTCCACGTATACAGACGTGGGGTGGAGTTCTGCGCTGGTCGCAGGACCGCCATCGCCGCCAAACCCTTGCCTCCCAATTCCAGCTATGGTCCGAATACTGCCCGTGGCAGCAACTACTTCCTGAACGCAAGCGTTTAAGGCATCTGCAAAGAAAATGTTTCCGGAAGCGTCCACGTACATGCCGTTGGGACTGACCGAGCCACCAAGAGCCGGGTCGCAACTGAAACCGTTAGCATGAGGTCCTGCCACAAAAACGCTCTGGATATTTCCCGTAGTAGGGACCACTTCCAAGATGCGGCCATCGTCTGCAGTGAAGACGTCTCCGGAATTGTCGACAAACACGCCGATCGGGCCGCCAAGTCCTGCACTCGTGGCTGGACCGCCGTCACCACTGAACCCTGCTGTTCCATTCCCCGCCACCGTCTGGATCTGGCCCCCGGCAGCACTCACTTCGCGAATGCGATGGTTGCCGGAATCCGCAATAAAGGCGTTCCCTGAGCTGTCAACGGACACCCCGTCCGGCCAATACAGTTCTGCGGCCGTGGCTAGGCCGCCATCCCCACTGAAGCCTCCGGTGAGCCCGAAGCAACCAGCGCAAGAGTTAATAAGGCCACTCCCGGCAACTGTCTGAATGGTTCCTGTGGTGGCGTCCATCTTTCGTATACGATTATTGAAAGTATCGGCAACCAGCACGTTCCCAGAACGATCGACGGATAACCCACCGAGGAAAAAATTGAACTGAGCGCCGATGGCTGGACCCCCGTCGCCGCCGAAGCAGCAGGTTCCGTTACCAGCGACAGCATGAAGAGTGCCGGTAGCGGTAGGCAGTTCTAGGATCTGATTGCCGTACGTAGCGGCGATGAAGATGTTGTCCGAACTGTCCACGAAAACGCCGTAGGGGCCCGCTGCGGAAGCAACGGTCTGAATATTGCCAGTGGAGGTGGCCACTTCGCGGATGCGAGAGTTGCTGGACTCGGCTATAAAGATGTTCCCGGAACTGTCTGCGAATACACTGGTAGGCTCACAGATGTGAGCGTTGATGGCCGGGCCGCCGTCGCCCGACCCAAGGTAACCGTCGCAGACTGGGGCACCCTCAACGAAGCCATGGGATCCGCTTCCAGCAATAGTCTGAATAATTCCTGTGGCCGCAGCCACTTCCCGCACACGATTGTTCCAAAAATCAGCAATAAAGATATTTCCCGCTTCATCGATGAATACACTAGTGGGACTATAGAATGCGGCGCTCGTGGCGGGGCCGCCATCCCCGCTGAAGCCATACGTCCCATTCCCTGCCACGGTCTGAATAATCCCCGTGGCCGCGACCACCTCCCGGATACGGCCGTTGCCAGTATCTGCAATGAAGATGTTTCCAGAGGTGTCGACGAAAACGCCGTTGGGGGTGTCGAGTTCAGCGTCTGTGGCCGGGCCGCCATCCCCGCTGAAGCCATACGTCCCATTCCCTGCCACGGTCCGAATATTCCCCGTGGCGGCCACGATTTCCCGGATACGATCGTTGAGGGTATCAGCGATGAAAATGTTA
>QHOV01000034.1 GCA_003218885.1 Verrucomicrobiota bacterium
CGTCTTGGCCGATCCATGCGGCGCGACCGGTAATTTTACCCGAGGCATTCGGGGCGGCGGCCCGTTCATGAAGAGAAAGATTCTGGTCGTCGATATCGGCGGCACACACGTAAAATTGCTGATGTCGCCGCGCGATGAGCGCGAATTTCCTTCCGGGCCACGAATGGGGCCAAAACAGTTTGTGGCAAGATTTAAAGAGAACGTGCGCGGTTGGAAATTCGACAGGGCATCCATTGGTTTTCCCGTGCCCGTGCGCAACGGACAGATTACAAGAAATCCGAAGCATTTGGGCAAAGGTTGGATTGGTTTCAATTTTTCCAAAGCACTCGGATTACCAGTGCGTGTGATCAACGACGCAGCCATGCAAGCGCTCGGCAGCTACCATGGCGGCGGACGCATGCTCTTTTTGGGACTCGGAACTGGCCTGGGCTCGGGTCTGGTCTGGGAGAAGATTCTGATGCCGCTTGAGCTGGGCGACCTGCCATATCCGCATGGCCGCATCATTGAGAATTATCTCGGCATTCCAGGTCTTGAGTTGTTAGGCCAAAAAAAATGGAAGCGCGAAGTAATTTATGCAGTCGTGCAATTAAAAAAATCCTTCATCGCCGATTACGTTGTCCTGGGCGGCGGCCTTGTGCACCGCTTTACTCGGCTGCCGAAGGGAATTGAGCGCGGGCGAAATGAAAATGCGTTCCTCGGCGGAATCCGTTTATGGGAAACTAAAAGAAATTCGCGCGAGCTGAAGTGGCGCGTCCTCTAATCGCGGAAACGTCTCCTCGCTGAAGGCTGCGATGTCCTCGGGATTTCCGGTCTGCGAAGCTTATTTGAGTGGACCTGGCACGACCCGGTCCTGCACGTCCAAACGCATGAGCTCGATCCGCTGATTGGCCTTCGGATTTCGCGGCGACGGGCCTGCCACGAGCATCACACGTTCGGCGGCAACACCATTTTTTTGCAGCCAGTGCGCGGCCCATTCGCGCCAGTCGTCGGGTTCCTCGGCAAGATCGACGGGATACACGCCGTAGGAGAATGCGAGACTCTGACATGCTGCACGGTCGCAGCTTGGCGCAATAATCCAGACCCGTGGTTTGCAGCGCGAGATGGCACGCGCCATCATGCCGCCACGTGTCGGCACGAGCAATACGTCGCACGGCACTGTGTCCAGTGCGTGCTCAACCACCGACGCCATGCCATCGCCGCCAATCATCGCCGCCTGCTGTTGCAGGAACTCGCGCTGCGCTGCAAGGCTCCTCCGTGGCCGATGTGTTTCAGTGAATGCAGCGATCTTCGCGAGCATCGTCACCGCTTCCTCGGGGAATTTGCCCATCGCCGACTCGCCCGAGAGCATGACGCAATCGGTGCCATCGAGAATCGCGTTGGCCACGTCGGTTGCCTCGGCGCGTGTAGGCAGGCGGTTCGAAACCATCGATTCGAGCATCTGCGTCGCAGTGATGACTGGTTTGCCCGCAAGGTTCGCTTTCGCAATGAGCTGCTTCTGCGTGTAGGCGATCTCTTCGATCGGCACTTCCACTCCCAGATCGCCGCGCGCTACCATGATCCCATCGGCCGCGGCGAGAATTTCGTCGAAATGCGCAAGCGCCTCTGCCCGCTCGATCTTTGCAATAACAAAAGGCTGGCCGCCGATTTTTGCCGCAGCCGCGCGCACGGCGTGGATGTCCACGGCGCGTTCAACGAACGACTGGCTCACGGCATCGACACCTGCTTCCAGCGCGAACTCAAGACAGGCGCGGTCGTGTTCCGTAAAAGCGCTGATGCCCAGATCAACTCCAGGAAGGTTCAGCCCCTTGCGCGAACGCAGCTCGCCGCCGGCGGCGACGGTACACTCGACGTCGTTGCCCGTCACGCGCTCCACCACCAGCTGCACGAGACCGTCGTTGAGAAAAATGCGATCGCCGGGTTTCACCACGCGCGGCAACCGCTCGAAACTCATCGAGACGCGCTGCGTATCGCCAACGATGTCCTCACTCGTTAAAGCGAAATGCGCGCCGGGCAGAAGTTGAATCGGTTCCGGATCAATTTTCCCGAGTCGCAGTTTCGGCCCTGGAAGATCGGCCATTATCGCCACGCGGCGTGCGGTTGTCCGCGCTGCGTCGCGAATCCGGTGGATGAGTTCTGCGTGATGTGAAAAGTCGCCGTACGAAAAATTGAGCCGCGCGACGTTCATTCCCGCGCGAACGAGTCGCACGAGCATTTCCGGTGATTCGGACGCCGGGCCAATGGTGGCGACGATTTTTGTTTTGTGTTCGGGAAACCCCGCGGTCATGACGCGAACATCGTTTTTCCCGCGCGCGCCCGGTCGAGCATCGTGCAGTAAGTCTTGTAATCGGCGACTGGCATGGGTTTCAGGTCAGCGCATTTTTCCGCCGTAGATCGCATCGTCCCCCAACTCTTCCTCGATGCGCAGAAGCTGATTGTATTTGGCGACTCGATCGGTACGGCTGAGGGAACCGGTCTTGATCTGCCCTGCGTTTGTGGCCACGGCGATGTCCGCAATGGTCGTGTCTTCGGTCTCTCCCGAGCGATGACTGATGATTGCCGTGTATTTATTTTCCTTCGCGAGCTCGATGCAATCGAGCGTCTCGGTCAGCGAGCCGATCTGGTTCACTTTGATGAGAATGGAATTGGCGATGCCGCGATCGATGGCCTTGCGCAGAAATTTAACGTTAGTAACCAGAAGGTCATCGCCGACCAGTTGCATCTTCGCGCCCATGGCGTCGGTCAGTTTTTTCCAGCCGTCCCAATCGTTCTCCGCGCAACCGTCTTCGAGCGAAATGATGGGAAACTTCTTTGCCAGCTCTTGGTAATAGGAAATCAACTCCTCGGCGTTGCGCTTCGAACGATCCGATTTCTTGAACACATATTGCTTCTGCTTTGCGTCGTAAAACTCCGACGCTGCCACATCGAGCGCGATGAAGATTTCTTCGCCGAGCTTGTAACCTGCTTTCTCCACCGCTTTGACAATTGTGGCCAGAGCGTCGTCCGCGCTTTTGAAGTTCGGCGCGAAACCGCCTTCGTCGCCCACCGACGTCGAGAGGCCGCGATCTTTCAAGACGCTTTTCAGATGATGGAAAATCTCTGATCCCGCACGCAGAGCTTCGGAGAATGTCGGCATTCCTTTGGGCATGATCATGAACTCCTGAAAATCGATCGGCGCGTCGGAGTGCGCGCCGCCGTTGACGATGTTCATCATCGGGACGGGAAGCACCTTCGCATCTGGCCCGCCGAGGTATCTGAAAAGTGGAAGGCCAAGCTGGTTCGCCGCAGCGCGTGCAGTTGCAAGTGAGACAGCCAGGATCGCGTTCGCGCCGAGCTTGCCTTTGTTCGGCGTGCCATCGAGCGCAATCATTGTTTTGTCCAAGCGGACCTGATCGAGAGCGTCCATGCCAGTCACCTCTTTCGCGATGATTTCTTTCACATTCGCCACGGCCTTGGTGACACCGCGGCCGAGAAAGCGCTCTTTCTCGCCGTCGCGCAGTTCCCACGCCTCGTGTTCTCCGGTGCTCGCGCCGCTCGGCACGATGGCGCTGCCGGTCGCACCGCCGGCGAGCGTCACTACGGCTTCGACAGTTGGATTACCGCGGGAATCGATGACTTGGCGGCCGTGAACTCGGACGATCTTCGTCATAGACATAATGGGTGTTCTCCTTTTGAAGTATCAGCGAGCAGCGGGGAATTTGCGCCTTATCACTGTGGTTGTAGTTGTGCATTCAGCGGCGTCTCGGGAAGAAACGGCTGACCAGTAGCGAATGCAATGAGGTTCGCCACAGTTACACGCGCGGTGTTTCGTAAGGCGGCTCGTCCGTGGCGATCGGCGTGGTCTGCATCGGTGGATTGATCAACTGGAAAATAACGGCTGCGAATACGGCTGCCGCGAAATTGGCCAGTAGATAAATCCAAATTTTTCCCCAACTGGAAATGCCGAGAATACAGATGCCGAGAGCGACCGCGGGATTAAATGCGCCACCCGAAATGTCGCCGACGGCGAACGCGCCGGTCATCACTGTCATGCCGATGGCCAGCCCATAAAACGAATTTCCTGAAGTGCCTTCCGCGGTAGCCGCGTTTAACACCACATACACCAGCGCGAACGTGAAAAGATATTCCGCAAGCAGCGCCGGGCCAACATGCGGCGTAATCGGAGGGACAGCGACACCGGCACGAAGGAATTTAGTCACCACGATGGCGGCGATCGCGGCGCCGGCGAGCTGCGCCACCATGTAAGGCGCGACGTCACCTGCGTTCACTTTACCCCGGATCAGGACGCCCACTGTTACCGCGGGATTATAATGCGCTCCAGAGATGTGGCCGCCGGCGAAAACCATCACCATCAGTGCCGCCCCGATCGCGAGCGGCGCGATGACACCGGCGCCCGCGCCAATTCCCGTGCAACCAATCGTCAGGACGAGGAAAAAGGTTCCGATAAATTCCGCGATATACTTGTTCATAGGTCAGATTTCTTAACCGATTAAGCCTGAAAAAAGCAAGATCCGTCAACAATGAGACTTTGGTCTTATCGGCAGTGAGAAAATGCGGAACGCTGAACGCAGAGCATCGAACGCGATCAAAACTTCAAGTTTACGCTAAAGTTGAACCCGTCACCGTCGAATAGCTTGCTTGTGTCGAAATCATGGATCCATCGCGTGTTTAGCAGAGCCCGTGATACCAGGAAAAGCTCGCCGTAAGGCAAGCAAAAACTCGGGCCGCCGTTCAGGACGGATACGCAGGCCTATTCGGCTTGGCGTGTCCGGCTCTCAGTGTCTCCCGGCAATTTCACACAACGGAAACCGAGGTGATTTGTGCCAGTATTAACCTCACCTTTGCCACGTGTACCGACAATGTACCGCGAGCAATATTGCTCGTTGCAAAGAAACGAGCCGCCCCGATGGACGCGCTTCTTCTCGTTAGGCTCAACTGGATCGAATGCCGAATCCGGCCCTTGTGGATTGCGCGCGACTCCGCCTTTGTCGGCGAGTATCTCGTAATAATCAGGGCGATACCAATCGCTGCACCATTCCCAAACGTTGCCGGCCATGTCGTATAATCCATAGCCATTAGGCGGAAACGATTTCACCGGGCCGATGCCGACATATCCGTCTTCACCCGCATCTTTCACTGGAAATTTGCCCTGCCACGTGTTGGCCATCCATTTCCCGCCGGGACGAAATTCATCGCCCCAGACGTAAGTTTTTCCGGACAAACCGCCGCGCGCGGCAAATTCGAACTCTGCTTCCGTCGGCAAACGTTTGCCCGTCCATTTCGCGTAAGCCTCCGCGTCAGGGTACGCGATCTGCACTACCGGATATTTCTCTTTGCCCTTCAGATCGCTATCCGGACCCGTTGGATGACGCCAGTTCGCGCCTTTCACGTAGCTCCACCATTGATAATGATCGTTGAGCGGAACTTCGTGATCCGTCGGCGCAAATACGACTGAGCCGGCCACAAGATTTTCCTCGGGCGCAGTCGGGAACTCTTCTTTGGTTGGCGTACGTTCAGCAATTGTAACGTAACCCGTCGCCCTGACGAATTTCTCAAACTGGGCGTTCGTCACCAGCGTCGCATCCATCAAAAAACCGTCCACGTAAACGCGATGCACCGGCTGCGAATCATTCGAGGCCATCGGCGTTTCATGACTTCCTTCGCCATTGACGGCCGCGCCCATGGAAAATTCGCCGCCGGGAATCCAGACCATACCTTCCGGCGCCTTGCCCGGCGGCTGGTTCTTGTTCGCCATAGTTGGCTGAAATTCCGCCGTGCCGCAAAATGCCGACGGCTCCTGCATCAATGCCGTCGCAATGATGGCAATCCTGATACTCACGATCCTGTGATTCACGCCCATGATGGTGTGCTCGCTCCACCAGACTGATGTCTGAACCAGACTCCAATAAAGAGAATTGTCAGCACGGCGTGGACCGCCGCTATGATAGCACCAAGCGTGAGTTGCCGGCCTGCTTCCATTTCGGCCTATTTCGGTGAGTGGTATCGTTCGAAGTAATACACGATAGTGACGCTGGCCTGAAACTTCTTTGCGCCGCCATTGAGCGGCTTTTCCAAGCTAGCGCTCAGAACAACTGGAACGTTCGAAAGACGCTTGGCAATGCCTGCGCCCACCGTGTGAGTCCACCGGTCGCCATTTTCAAAATCGATCGTGGCTTCGTACTTCCCGCTCATCGACCAATCGTACGGAAGAATTAAGGTGGCCGGTAGCGTGAGCTCAAAATAACTCTGCGGTCGAACATCATGTCTTTCAGCAATGGAATGGTTGTATTCCGCATTCAGCGTCAAGGTGAGCCAGTCGGTGACGTCATGCGCAATTCCCCAACCCGGCTTTAAACGCCACACGCGTTCAGCAAAGGCGCGATTTGAAGCGGTATCAGCATGCAACTCAATACCACCGCCGGTGCGCCACGTGTCGTTGAAACGGAAGGCGGTGCCCGTCCCAATTTCAAGGTCACCAAGACCGCCTACGCCAGTGTGGTCTGATTCTTCATCAGTTCGGCGATAGACGAAGGGCAACTTGAAGCGTATGCCCCAGTCTTGGAAGTCACTAACAGGACAGCCCCATAATCCCGCCAGTGTCCAGGTCGCCTTTTCCGCACCGTGTTGGAACTGGTTCCACTCGGAGTCCAGCGACACGTGAGTACTGATGATAGTCTGATCGTTTAGCTGTTTCAATTGCTCCGCCGCTGTGGGATCAGTCAGCGGTTCAACTGCAGCTACCGTACCGGCCGTGAGTAACAGCAGCGTAATAGGAAGGAATGACAAGATATGAAAACCGACCACACGAGTCCAATTAACGTTGTTGTCAGCCACCAGCCAGGACAAGGATGAGAGCTTCCGCGAGGCCCGAGTTTAGCTGGCCTCTTTGGTGAGATGGTTCAACGCGTTTATCATCGGATCACTGGGAATTCGGAGAACTCCCGCGAATGGATGGTCCAGCTCCACGATTAAGAACATGGCGCAGGCGACCGAAAACGCGGAGGCGACTAAGGCGAGAGTGGTCGTGGCATTGGGCGGCGCGACCAGGCTGAAGCCAAAGAAAATGACCACGAGCCAGGAGACCAGTGCGATCAGGAGCGGCTTAGAAACGGACGGGATTGCCTGCGCCTGGAGCAGCGACCGAAGCTCGCCTAGTTGCACCATAAGATTTGTCGCCTGCGTCTTAAGAGCACGCTGGGTCTCATCATGGGGCGCGAGACGGTGAATGGCGATGTAAACAGCATCACCCATCTGCTCGTTTGGATCCAGGCGTACACGACTGCTCGGCTTCTCTGGCCACGTGCGCCGGACGCCTTCTGCAATGGCATCGCGAAGTGCATGCCGCGCGTCGGCTGCTTCCGGTCCATAAAACTTAAGCACCCGATCGAGCAAGGCGACCTTGGCGGCCATCTGCATCACTTCGCCTTCTGCGGTGTCGTATGTGCCTTTGGCTGAGGTAATGAGCAGACCAAGAAGTACAGCGGTCATGGTCGCGATAAGGCCCATCGCTAGTTTCACCGCGTCCTTGGAGTCCGCGCTCAGCTGATCCTCGGGAAGAAGTCGAGCCAGGCGTCCGCCTAACATCGCGACGCCGACGAGAGCCACAAACAGAATGACGGCAATAAGAGTCATAGTCATCGTCGTATTTTTAAGAATGTGCGGTTAGTAACTTGCTTGAGCGACGTCTGCTCTTGGGGCGTCGCTGGCTCCAAGATGCAACCGCAGGATACGCTGAAGTTCGGCGACAGTTTGCAGCAGACTTTCGGAGCCGTGTGGACCTGGCACGATCAATTCCGATTTAGCGCCCGCAAGATGAGAACTCCAATAAGGCACCACCCCATCAGTGCTATTCGGTGAATCGCCTCGCCCGCGGTCCCCGATGATCGAGTGATACGGCGTGCTGATGGTGGCACTGTTAACGATTTTCAATGAAGGATTGTTGGGCGAAAGACCACTGACACTATTCGGAAGCCGTCTGGCGCTTCCGGTGAATTGAGTCAGATCAACGTCTACGAGTGATTGCCTCATCGTGCTGGTGAGGGCAAGCGGAAGCGCGATAAGACTTCGCCCGAATCGAGCTAACCCGCTTAGCGCTGTCTCGCTTCCACGGTGCGGCGTGCAAACGAACACGACCCGGTTAATCCGAGAGTTCGCCTGGAAAATCAACGAACGGTAAATCAGGCTGTCATGGGTAACACCGGCCAGAACCTCCTTCGCTGGTTGTCCCATGCTTCGCTCCCACATCGCGGGTGTGACGGTGACTACCTGCATGTGCACGAGATTCCCGCCCATACTGTGGCCTACCAGTACATATCCGCGGTGGTTCGGATAGAGCTTGTCCACTTTGGCAAGCTCCTCGCGCAAACGGAGTGCAGAATACAGCGGTGGATAGCCCGTGGGATAAGCGAACACCCAAAATTGATAGCGTTCGCGCAGCTGTGGGTCGGCTTGTATTTCGTTGATGGTCTGTGACCACATGAACGGGCTTGATGCCAGGCCATGCACAAAAACGACGGGGATTCGGTCGGGATCGTAAGGCTGAAGGAAATAGAGGCCTATCTTGTCCTCGTAACGGCCAGGCTGAAACGTCGCCATCAGCTTCTTCGCTAGAAAATTGGACGGCGGGTGATAATAGCTGATCGCCGCTGTGTAGTCTGCCGCCAACGGCCGAAGTTTACCTTCCACTTTCGCCATTGGTTCTTTTGCCGGCCGTCGCAGAGCAAGAATAGCTTCGCTCCCTTGGAAATCGAGTGTTGCCGTGACTGGTGCGGCGATTCCCTTGAATGGCGCAAAATTTTCGCGCGGAGTCACTGCTCGCACCCCGACCAGTGCGCCACCCACTCCGCTCTGTGTGTTGAGGTTCTTGACCGCCTTTCTTTCGACCTCAGCCGGCGGCTTGAAAGCCGTGAAGTAGTCGGGCGCCCAGATTCCATAACCGGCAGGCGCAAGCTGCAAATGGTAGGTTGCCTTGTCACCGGCAAACGTGAACGGATGATTCCACAGGCGTCCTCCGTCTGCAGATCGTAGCAGAATAGTGAGTTCGGCCGCGGCGGTGTTATAGATATTCCGCGCCGGCGTTTCTTCTCGTCCCGATTCTAGTTCCGGGGCTGTCAAAGCAGCGGCTAAAAGATAATCGGCCGCTCGCTTCTCAGGCGGAAGCTGAGAGGAACGAGCCTCCTTCAAGCTTGTTGCTGCGGTTATGTCGCGGGGCGATCCAACTGGCTGCGATGTGGCGCAGCTTGTCAATAACGCGAGGGATGTTCCAACTGCGGCGAAACTCAGCCAGGCAAGATCTTTAACAGGCACACGGCGGGCGATCAGCATATGCATTCTTTTAAGCGTCGGTTGTTCTGCTTGATTTACAAAAGAATGACAACCGAGTTCAAGACAATAGCTCCTTGCGGGCTAAGAGTTCAGCCCGGAGCGTTGTCTTTGCTCATCAATGCCAGGGAGGGGACTCGAACCCCTAAGGATTTCTCCACCAGATCCTAAATCTGGCGCGTCTGCCAATTTCGCCACCCTGGCAATTGGATTTTTGATTTTAGGTTTGCGATTCGCGATTGCAAGGAGCAGCGGTTTTGAACCGCCGCAGGGCGCTTGAGAAAACGGATCCTGCTTCAGCAAGTCCTGCGCAGGACGCGCGCGCTACCCGGCAGTGGCAGCTTTCGGTGCGGCCGCGGCCGCTTTCTTTTTTGCGGCGGCTTCAGCCGCGGCAGCGAGTTTTGCATCGACGTCGGCCGCGTCTGTCGGACAAATGCCGTGATAATACTCGTTAGGCTTGGCCAAATCTTCTGTGCGCAGGAGCAGATGGTTGAAGCGTTCGCGCTTACTGAGCTCGAATTCCTTGTCCATCTTGATCGCTTCAAACGGACAGACCTCTACGCAAATCTGGCAGCTCATACAGACCGAGATGTCGATGTCGAACACCTTCGGATAGAACTGCGGTTTGCCCATGTAATCGGGCTTTTTGTCTTCGCTCTTGACAATGTAGATGCACTGCGGCGGACACTCCTTCTCGCAAATCTTGCACGCCACACAGCGCAAGCCCGCGTGCGGATCGGCGCCGTCGTAAATGAGAAACGGAAAATTGCGATAGTTCTCCGGAAGCGGATTGCGCTCCTCCGGATATTGCACCGTAATCAGCCGCTCTTTGTCGAAATAACTTCCGATAAAGTTTCGGGCGGTAACCGCCATTCCCTTGAGTATGCCCGTGCCGATCATTTGATTATCATCGATCCACTTCGCCCATTACGATATCGACGCTGCCGAGAATTACCATCACGTCGGCAACGGTGTGGCCAAGACAGAGGTCTTCGAGAACCGTCAGATTGATGAAACTCGGCGGTCGCACCCGATAGCGATACGGATTCGGGCCGCCGTCGCTGATGAGATAAAACCCGAGCTCGCCTTTAGGCGCTTCAATGCGGCCGTACGCTTCGCCTGCAGGCGGGCGAAACGCGCGGATCTTGACCTTTGGGTTCACGATCGGCCCCGGCTGAATTTGGGCGAGCGCCTGTTTCAGAATCTCGACACTCTCGCGCATCTCCAGCGCGCGCATCATCAATCGATCATAAGTGTCGCCGTGTTCGCCTAACGGAATCCGAAATTTGAAACGCGGATAAATTCCGTATCCGTCCACTTTGCGAACGTCGTAGTTCACCCCGCACGCGCGCAGCATCGGGCCGGTAATTCCAGCGCTGATCGCGAGATCGGCCGGAAGTTTGCCCACGTTCTGCGTTCGTGCGATCACGATCTCGTTTCCAAGTATCAGTTCATCAAACTCATCGAGAAATTTCGGGAAACGATCGACAATCTTTTTCGCACCGGCCACCCAAACGTCGTCTGCATCGACTCGACAGCCGCCGAACCGCATGTAGTCGCACATCATGCGCGAACCAGAGAGCGATTCGAACAGATCGAGAATCTTCTCCCGCTCGCGGAACGCGTACATGAGCGGGGTGCCCCAGGCGCCCATGTCGCTGAGCAGAAATCCCAGGAGCGACGCGTGGTTTTGCAGCCGCGTCAGCTCGGCGAGGATCACGCGTAAATATTCGGCGCGTTCCGGCACCTCGATTCCCGCAAGCTTCTCGACACTCAGGGCATACGCCCAGTTGTTTGTCATCGAGCAAAAATAATCGAGCCGGTCGGTGTACGGCATCGATCCGAGATAAGTTGTGTGCTCACCGATCTGCTCATGGTTGCGGTGCAAATAACCGAAGACCGGCTTGAGCTTGCGCACGATTTCGCCTTCCAGCGCGACGTTCATGCGAAACACGCCGTGGGTCGATGGATGCTGCGGCCCCATCGAAACTTCAAGCAACTCGCCCTCGAGGCGCGAAGTCATCGTCACCGGTGGCCGCTCCATTGCTTCGAGTGTTTCAGTCGTCGTGCTCATTTGTGGGTTGTAGCCACCGGCCTGTGGCCGGTTCCCACGTCGCACAGCGACGTGGCTGCAGCAGCTCGACTCTCAATAGCGCTCATTGCGGTGCTGTGATCTGTTCGGCGCCATCCAATTGTGGTCGCGGCGTGTGATGCTGTTTTGCTCGTGCCAATACTTCGTCGTGCGGCGTCGGTTCCCATTCAAAATCGTCTGGCTGCACATAATCTTTGCGCATCGGATAATCGACAAATTCATCCCACATCAAAATCCGGCGGAGATCGGGATGCCCGTCGAATCGAATACCGTAGAGATCGAAAATCTCGCGTTCCTGAAATTCCGCGCTGCGCCAGATCGGCGTAAGCGAGGGCAAGCGCGCGCCCTCTGCGCGATCGCGGGTACGCATGCGAATAATCACTGGTCCGTGTTTGTGCGTCATCGAGTAAAGGTGATAAACGGCTTCGAGGTAGCCTGGGATTTTCTCCTCGGTCGTTTGATCGACTTCTTTCTCGACGCCGTCGACGACTGTCTTTACTTTCACCGTTTCCTTCATGACGCGATCGAGCCAATCGACACCGGTCACGTTTGAACAAAAATCGAGCCGCAGCGCCGGGTCCTCGCACAGAAATCCCGCGACGGCGATGGCGTATTGATTGCCGATCAGCAGCGAATGCTGCTGCGAAGGGCCGCTGTTCGGCACGATGTCAATCTTCGCCCCGGGCACCGCGGCTTCGATGCGCACTTTGATTTGCTCGAGAGGCTCCACGGCTACGTGCGCTCGATCACTGGCGGCTGAAACACGGCACGATTTGCCGCCGGTTCCAGATCGTGTTCGCCGAATTTCGGCACCGGAAATTCGCTCGGCTGTTTCGGATCAAGATGCGCGGCCTTGTCTGCGCCGGTCAATTTTTGTTCGTCGATTTTGCGCTGGAGTTCCATGAACGCATGCAGCAGCGCTTCCGGTCGCGGCGGACAGCCAGGAATGAAAACATCAACCGGAATGTAACGGTCAATTCCTTTCAACACATTGTATCCTTGTTTGAATGGCCCTCCGGAGATCGCGCATGCGCCCATGGCGATGACGTATTTCGGATCCGCCATCTGGTTGTAGAGGCGCACAATTTGTGGCGCCATTTTCTTGGTCACTGTCCCGGCAACGATCATCAGATCGGCCTGGCGCGGCGACGGCCGGAAAATTTCGCCGCCGAAGCGCGCGATGTCATAGCGCGACGCGGCGGTTGCGATCATTTCGATGGCGCAACAGGCCAGCCCAAATTGCAGAGGCCAGATCGAGTTCTTCCGCCCCCAATTATAAAGCTCCTGCATGGAGCTCACCCAGACTCCCTGCCGTTGCAATTCCCTGCGCAATCTTTCGTCGATTTGCTCGCTCATCTTCTGCCTTAATCCTTCAACGGTTCAACGCTCCCCCACTGCAAGCAACCCTTGCCCCAAGCCCAGACCAAGCCTTCGACCAAGAGCAAGAGGAAAACTAACATCGCGATAAACGCCCCGACCGGCAACCCGGTAAACGCAACCGCGAATGGCACAAGAAACACCGCTTCGACGTCGAAGATCAAAAAGATGATGGCGTAAAGATAATACTGTGACTGGAACTGAATATGCGCTTCACCAATGGATTCGACCCCGCATTCGTAGATCGCGTTTTTTTCCGCGCCGGGCTTTGGCGGCTGAAAAAATCGGCGCCACAGCCAGGCCAGCGCGAGCGGGACCAATGGAAAGGCGAGCGCCACCCCGATGAAAACGACGATAAACAAATAGGGATTCGGGGTCATTAAGTCTTGATCAAATTCGCTCGGAAAGAGACGCTGCCAAGTCTATATTCTTGCTGTGCAAAAGATCGCAAAAAAATTCCGCAGCTTCGCCGAAGCCGACAAGGCCGACCGCGATTTTTACAAGAAACTTACCGGCAACGAGCGCCTCCAAATTCAGGTCGAACTGTTAAACCATGCCCCTAAGCAAAGACTGGAGAGAATTTCTAGAATTACTAAACTCCCGCGGCGTTGATTATGTCATCGTTGGCGCGCAAAGTCTGGCATTTCACGGGCGGCCGCGTTACACAGGCGATTTGGACATTCTCGTTCGCTCCACACCGGAAAATGCGCGCATACTTGTCGATCTTCTGAATCAATTTGGGTTTGCGCGATCTGGCTTTAAACAAACTGATTTCCTCGAGCCTGAGCAAATGGTCCAACTCGGACGTGCCCCGAACCGAATCGATCTGCTCACGAGCATCAGCGGCGTCACAACCGATGAGGCCTTCGCCACTAAAGTTTCGGCGATACTCAATGGCATTCCCGTTTTCATCTTGGGCAAAGACGCGTTAATCCGAAACAAGCGAGCAGTCGGCCGGCCTCAGGATTTAGCCGATCTTGAGACCTTGGAAAGCTGACACGCTAACGACTGCAAATTATTTCTCCTCGGACGATTTTCTGCCGAACCAGCGACGTTTTTTCGGCTGCGGTTCCGCGGCCGGTGCGGAAGGCTCTGCGGGTTTTTCTTCTTTTGCAGCCGGTTCTTCCGCTTTTGATTCTACGCGCTCTGGCTCTGTTCGGTCTGGCTTTGGTTCAGCCGTTTTCCGTTTCGCCTTTCTTTCTTCTCTCGGCTTTTCCTCGACCACCTCTGCCATGTCCACCCACTCTATGAACGCCATCGGGGCAGAGTCGCTCTTGCGCTGGCCAAGCTTTACGATGCGCGTGTATCCGCCATTACGCTCCGCTGATCTTGGCGCGATGTCGTCAAACAATTTCTTGACCGCATTCTTTTGACGCAAAGTCGCAAGAGCGGTGCGGCGTGCGTGAATCGATCCGCTTTTCCCGAGAGTAAGCATTCGCTCCGCGAGCGGTCGAACGGCCTTCGCCTTGGCCAGTGTAGTCTTGATACGTTGATGTTCGATCAACGAACAAACCTGATTCGCCAGCAGCGCCTTCCGGTGCTCAGCTGTGCGACCCAGCTTGATCGTCTTCTTTTGATGTCTCATAGCAGCACTGAACGTAACTTCTTGATCCGAGGTTTACTGTTCGCCAGCGGATCCGCTCGGCCCGGCGCCATCGCCGCTCACGGGCAAGTCGATCAAGCCAGGCTCGAATTTCATGCCCAGGCTCAAACCAAGGTGTTGCAGTTTGTCCTTGATTTCGTTCAGCGATTTTTTGCCGAAATTGCGATACTTCAACATCTCGGCCTCGGTCTTTTGGGCAAGCTGGCCTACCGTCGTGATGTTCGCGTTGTTCAGGCAATTTGCCGCGCGCACGCTGAGCTCGATCTCGTTCACACTCATATTGAGCAGCTTCTTTAGCTTGATATTTTCTTCACTCACTCCGGCCGGCGTCTGGTCGAACTCGATCACTTCCTCGTTGTAGTGCACAAAGACATCGAGGTGGTGCCGCAGAATTGCGGACGCCTGGAGCAGTGCGTCATCCGGCGTCAAACGTCCGTCAGTCCACATTTCGAGAATGAGCTTGTCGTAATCGGTGCGCTGACCGACACGCGTATTTTCAACCGCATACTTCACGCGCGTGACCGGCGAAAAAATGGAATCGATCGGGATAATACCGATCGACTGATCCGGACGCTTGTTTTCCTCAGCGGTGGCAAAGCCGCGGCCAACGCGCACATCGAGCTCCGCATCAAATTTATGTTTCCTGTCCAGCGTGCAGATCAGCTGCTTCGGGTTCAGCACTTCAAAACCTTGAATGGTCTGGATGTCGCCGGCGGTCACCTCGCCTTCCTTATTCACGATAAGCGACAGTTTCTTCGGCTCGTGGTCCTGGCCGTCGACTTTGAATTTCACTTTCTTAAGGTTGAGGACGATATCAGTGACGTCTTCGACCACGCCGGGGAGCGTGGCGAACTCGTGCTGCGCGCCTGTGATTTTTGCCGCGGTTATGGCCGCGCCTTCCAATGAGGAAAGCAGAACGCGCCGGAGGGAGTTCCCAACGGTGTGTCCGTAGCCGGCTTCGAACGGCTCGGCGCTAAACTTGGCGTATGTATCTGTGGCTGTGCTCTCGTCCTTCACGAGAGTTTTCGGCATTTCAAAACGACCGTAACGGATTGGCATATATCGATTTCGGATTGCGGATTTTTGATTTTGAATTGAGACGGCGATTCAGGGACAAATCGGCAATCGCAAGTCTAAAATCTTAAATCCTCATCGCCGGGTTTCCCCTGGCGAGTGCGGCCTCGCATCCAGCGACGGAGACCCAGGGACCAACGGCGTAATTTCAAAAACTCGCTGCGGAGCTTGGAATAAAGACCAGATCGGCAATTTTGCAAGCGGAATGGTAGCGCGCAACCGCCGGACGCGCCGTTTCCCATGAGCGGGCGCCAGCGGTCTGTGCCTACCAATTATTGTTCCACAATCTCATCCGGCACTTCATTGGCGTTTCCCGGCGTCTTTGGAAAGTGCGCAGCCAGCAGTTTGCCGATCTCCTTGATCGCTTCGACCAGCGCATCGTTAAAGTTCTCGTTTTGAAAATGCGTCCGCATTCCGTTCACAACGCGCTGCCAGAACTCGTCGCCGCATTTCTCGTGAATCGCCTTATCGCCAACTACGGCGAACTTATGCACCCGTGGCGCCACGAAAATCAGCACCGCATTGCGCTCGCGCGTTTTGTGCATGCGCAATTTATGAAATTTTTTCTGTGCAACCATCAAAGGATCAGCATTCAATTTTCCGCGCTGAACAAAAACGCGAATCTCACCGGAAGTATTTGATTCGGCTTCACGGATCGCGTGCACGATTCGGGCGTGCTCGAGTTTGCTGAGGAACTCTCGCGTCCGCATTTTCGTCACCAGCTTGAGCCCGCGCCGCCGCCGCCGAAACTGCCGCCACCACCGCTGAACCCACTGAAACCGCCACCGCCTCCGGACGACCAGCCCCCGCCGCCACCGGTTGGTAAAAATATTGGGCCGCCGCGGCCTGATGAATAGCCGTAACCGCCAAGCCGCCGCATCAATCTCGAAATGATGATCAGCACAATGACAAAAATGATGAAGGGCAAGAGGCCAAAAGCATTACCGCCACGGCGTTGTCCGGCGACCGTCTTTCCCGATCCTTTGTACTCGCCACGAATCGCCTTGCAGATCAGATCGATTCCGGTGGCGATGCCGCTCTCATAATTCCCAGTCCGAAAAAGCGGCTTGATGTGAGAGTCGGTGATATCGAACGCCGTGATGTCCGGAAGCGCGCCTTCCAAGCCATAGCCGACTTGAATAAACATCTTGCGATCCTGGATGAACACAAAGAGCACCACGCCGTTGCGGCGCTCCTTCTGACCAACGCCCCAGGCCTGTGCCACGCGTTGGGTGTAGTCGGCGATATCCGAGTCGCTCTGCATTTTGGGAAAAACCGCCACCACGACTTGATCGGAAGTTTCCCGCTCGAATTGCGCGAGCTGCTCGTTGAAACGCTGGGCGGTTTCCTTGGAAACCACGCCGGCGTAATCGTTGAAGTAACGGTCCGGTTTAGGGGGAATCACTTCCGCGGCTTGAGAACTGAACGCGAGCAGCGCGATTAGAATAATCGGGAGCGCGCGCTTCCAGCGAGCTGTGTCCGGCATCCTGCCGAACGCCTGGCGCGTTGAGAACGTGTGTTCGCCAAGATGCCGAACACCACCGGCTGGAAGCCGGCGCTTCCCGGCGCGGATTTGCGCTCTCACTCTTACGGCGACGCCGCGGGCGCAGGTGAGGTCGCGGGCGTACCGAAGTTAAACTGCACCGGCGGTGGCCGTTCCGCGCCCGTTTGCGCGGTAAAAAACGGCCTCGGCGCAAAACCGAGCATGCCCGCCACCAAATTTGTTGGGAAACTGCGCACAGCCACGTTGTAGTTTTGCACCGCGCTATTGAAGTTGCCGCGCTCGACAGAGATTCGGTTCTCAGTTCCTTCCAGTTGCGCCTGCAAACTTAGAAAATTCTGATTGGCCTTCAGTTCCGGATAACGCTCCACCACGACCAGTAAACGCGAAAGCGCATTGCTCAACTGGCCTTGGGCGGCTTGGAATTCCTGAAGTTGCGCCGCGTCGGTTGGCGCTTTGTTCGGATCAAGCCGGACGCGCCCCACGCTGGCACGCGCATTCGTCACCTCGACGAGAGTCGATTTTTCGAAATTAGCCGCGCCCGAAACCGTATTCACGAGGTTCGGAATCAAATCTGCGCGCCGTTGATAAACGTTTTGCACCTGCGCCCAACTTTGATCGACAGCTTGTTGCAGGCGGACCAGGCGATTATAACTGCCGCCTACCGCGAGCGCTGCAAAGACGGCAACGAAGAGCAGGACGACAAGCACGACGACGCAACCGAGCGCGAATTTGTTCATACGATCCTGAATCGTTCTTGAAATGCTCTACCAAGTCAACCCTCGCGGCCAAGTACCAGACGCAAGAAGTGCGCATCGGAAAATTTTGCGTTTGAACCTTGCCGCACAATGATTGCCTTCAGCGACGGAATCACAAACAAGCGCTGATAACCGGAGCCAAGCGCCACCACCATGTCGGCCGGCGCGTCCTTGCAAATGCAAGCATCTGTCCATTGCGCGTTCTGCCAAGGCAGGTCGAGCATTCGTTCCATGTCCACCTCACGTCCGTTGGGCGCCTGCTGATTCAACCAAAATGTGAGGCCATATGACAGGTTCGCTTGCGATCCGGCAAAGGCCTCGCGCAACAAATTTGCTGGCACAATTTGGTGTCCGCGATAACTGCCACTTCCCAACACCAGTTCGCCTAGGCGCGCCCATTCCCGCGCCGTCAATTCAAATCCTGTCGCCGGCAGTGGATTGCCGCGGCGATCCTTCTTGTAGTTGAGATGCCCAATGCGCAGGCGGTCCGGCACGTGCTCTTCGAAGTATGCGATCATGCCGCGACCTCCCAGTTTCCGGCGCAGCAGCTCGGAAAAAATCTGGAGATGACTCGGGCCATAGATAAAAGCCGCACCCGGTTCAGCAAGCGTCGGTAACCAAATTGCCATCGCG
>QHOV01000171.1 GCA_003218885.1 Verrucomicrobiota bacterium
CCGGAAAGCGACTCGCGCGGACGATATTCCGTGCGGTTTTACATTGTGGCCATGCTGTTCGTGATTTTCGACGTGGAGACGATGTTCCTCATTCCTTGGGCGATCCTATACCGAGGGTGGGTCGCTGTGCACCAGGGGCTATTTGCGCTGGTCTCGATGGTACTGTTCCTCGGAATCCTCCTTGTCGGATATTTGTGGCTGTACAAAAAAGGCGCCCTTGAGTGGGTGTAACGCCCAGCTCTCTTAGTCTCTCCAATCCCGCCGTCCGCTTCGCAAGTTGTTATGATTGACTCGGTTGGCGGCGTGTGTTAGAAACGCGGCGTTTGAATTTTCGGCTGCTTCTCTGTTGTAGTTTGCGAACCGCAAACGGTTCGTCGCAGCCTGTCACACCCGGGGTCCATGGCTGACGAGCCCAAGGAACCTAAACCGCCTCAAGTCCCCACGGGCGAAAAGCCCGCCAGCACCACGCCCGCTGTGTCGACTCCTCCTGCTAAGCCTGCGGACTCAGGCGCGCCTGCTGCTCCTCCGAAGGCAGCGGCTCCCCCGCCTCCCAAACCGCCTGTGGTTCTGCAGACTCCTCTGGACAATGAATTGGTCAAACGTTTTCGCGCCAAATTCGGCGCGGCGCTTCTCGAAGCGATCGAGGACCGCAAGCAAGCCATCCTGACCGTGGAGCGCGCGCGGTTAGTGGAAATCGCACTGTACCTGCGCGATCAGGAAAAATTCGACATGCTTTCTAGCTTGACGGCCGTGGATTGGCCAAAGCGCGAGAGGCGGTTTGACGTGGTTCTGGATCTGTACTCGTTCGCAAAAAACGAGCGCCTGCGGCTGAAGATGCATTCCGCGGACGCGGAAGAAGTGCCCAGCGTTGCGAGTGTCTGGCCCGCGGCGAATTGGCAGGAGCGCGAAGTTTTCGACATGTTCGGAATTGTTTTTTCCGGGCATCCGGATTTGAAGCGCATTTTGCTGCCGGACGAGTGGCAAGGCTATCCCCTGCGCAAAGACTATGACATCTTGCAGCAAGACACCGCCTGGGTCCGGGAAAACCTTGGCATTGAGAGCGGTCAATAAAACTGTTTTGACAGAAAAGGGAAGACGACTCTGAGCGTCGACACCACAAACGATCAGAAGACGCTGCTGGGGGCGGATGAGCTGGTCATCAACATGGGGCCGCAGCATCCGTCTACGCACGGCGTGCTGCGCGTCAAGCTGAAGCTTGACGGCGAGCGCGTGATTGGCTCGGAGTGCATCATCGGGTATTTGCACCGCGGTGTGGAGAAAATCGCGGAGAACCGCACCTATCAGCAATTTGCTCCCTATGTCGACCGCATGGATTATGTCGCGGCCGTCAGCAGCGGCCTGGGCTATTGCGAAGCCATCGAAAAATTGCTGATCGTGGAAGCGCCGCCGCGTGCGCGCGTCATCCGGACCATCTTGACGGAGCTGCAAAGAATCGCCAGCCATCTCTTGTGGCTCGGCACGCATGCCCTGGACATTGGCGCCCTTACGCCGCTCTTCTACTGCTTCCGCGAACGCGAAGAGATTCTGAAAATTTTTGAAAAGTATTGCGGGGCGCGCTTGACCACCCATGCCTTCCGCATCGGCGGGCTGCAATACGAGGCTTACGACACTTTCGAAAAGGACGTCGAGCGCTTCTGCAAGGATTTCGAATCGCGCATCGTGGAATACGAGGATTTGCTCACGCAAAACCGCATCTGGATCGGGCGGACGAAGGGCGTGGGGATTCTGACCGCGGCGGACGCCATCGCGTTTGGCGTGACCGGACCGGTCCTGCGCGCCAGTGGCGTGAAATGGGACATCCGCAAGGCCGCTCCTTACGCGGCGTACGATCAGTACAAATTCGAAATTCCTGTCGGCACAACCGGAGACACGTACGATCGATACCTGGTCCGCATGGAAGAGATGCGGCAATCGCGGCTGATCTGCCTGCAAGCCATCGAGAATATTCCTGCCGGGCCGATCATGGCCAAAGTGGGCAAGGTGCTGAAGCCGCCGCCGGGCGAGGTCTATCACGCGATTGAAGCACCAAAAGGTGAAATTGGTTATTACGTTGTGAGCGACGGCACCGTCATGCCGTATCGCGTGCACATCCGGCCGCCTTCATTCATCAATTTGCAGGCGTTCGACCGCATGGTGCGGGGACACCTTGTAGCGGATGTCGTGGCCATCATCGGGACGATCGATATCGTGTTGGGAGAAGTCGACCGATGAGGTCGCAAAAAATGACCGGTAAGGTCGCAGGGAATAAAGACCGATGATGAGTTCCATTATTCAAGCGACCATCGAGTTCTTGAAGGCTTTCTGGGCGCCTCTGCTCTGCGGTGTTGCCATCGTGGCCGTTCTGCCGCTGATCGTCGGTTACATCGTACTGGTAGAACGCAAGCTTATGGCGGACATGCAAGCGCGGCTGGGGCCCATGCGCGTGGGACCGCACGGCTTGCTGCAGCCGATCGCCGACGCGGTGAAGCTGCTTATCAAAGAAGACATCATCCCGGACAACGCGGACAAACTCGTTTTCTGGCTTGCGCCGGTGCTTTCCGTCGGCGCGGCGTTGCTTTCGCTGGCCGGCTTGGCGATTGGACCGGCATTCCAGATCGCGCAGGACATCAACATCGGCATTCTCTTCGTCGTAGGCGTCAGCGCCCTGGGAATTTTCGGCATTGTATTGGGCGGTTGGGCGTCGAACAGCCACTATTCCTTGATGGGTGCGCTGCGCAGTTCGGC
>QHOV01000172.1 GCA_003218885.1 Verrucomicrobiota bacterium
GCTATCGTACCGGCATCTCCAACGAAAGTTTCTACCGAGCGGCTGTAGATCAGCGGAATCAAGCAAACGTGGGAGCGCCGCGATCATCGGGACTCTGAGGTCCCTCCCACATTTCCCGCGAGACAAAAACCCCCAGCCGTTTCCTAGGTAGGGGCGGTTCACTGAAACCGCCCAGGCGAGTTGAGAGCCTGCCCTGAGCGACGCCGAACGGGTCAATCGCCGCTACCAACGAAACCGATTCGCCCCGAAAAGCCTCAGCGACGATACACTTCGCGCCGATGTCCAATCGCCAGAACGAGTACAGTCAGCTTGAGATCATTCACTTGATAAATGATCCGATAATCGCGCACTCGAATTCGATACAGGTCAGGTTCTCCCGCGAGCTTCACGCAACCAGAAGGGCGCGCATTTTGCTCAAGATCATTCAATCGCGGTTCGCAATCTGGAATACAGTTTTGCGTTCCGTAGGGCCGCGAGAAATTTCTCAGCTCGTCGGCCGAGGAAGACCGAATTGAGCATCCAACTTGGCTTTCACCTGCTCCCACGGCACAGGTTCTCCCGATTCCGCCAAGGCCGCGCGCGCCGCTTTCAAATCGGCTGCGTTCTCCAGCGCTTCAAGCTCAGTCAAATCTTCTATTAGCGACACCACATGCTTGGCCCGGGAATCGGAGAGTGTTTCCAGTTTCGCAATTGCCTCAGCCAACTGCACCTTGCTCACACTCGAACCATGCCAGAGCGAAGACCAATTTCAAGTTCGCTATTGTCATGGCAGCTCCTCAAGCCTGCCAGCTCGAATGTTTGCGCGCATCTCGTCCTCGCCCAACGCAGCCGGAATTTGCGATCTACGGGCGGTTGTGGTGGCGAGATCGTCGGAACTCGGAACTCTTGCAAACCCCGCGCGCACGCGCGCCAATAGGATATTGCGAAAGAATACCTAAAAGCCATACTCCGCCCAATGCAGTTTCGCTGGAGGGAGATGTTCACTTCGAAAGTTGGCGCGGAGGCGCGCTGGGATCGATGGGATTTCGTCACTCTCGTGCTCGCTGTGTTTATCGCCGTTTGGGTCTTCGCGCTCAAGCTTAAGACATTCTACGATCTCGGTTACTCGGAGGACCTCTTCGTAAGCCTTCAGGCTGCGCGGAGTTGGCTTGAGGGTAAAGGTCTGCTTCAGGACAACTGGTCTGGCAATGTCCTTACCGTTCACACTTATTTTCTGCTTTTGCCACTCGGGCTGCTCGCAAAGCCCTTCGGCGCTCCCGGGTTATTGTTCGCCCTTTCCGCGTCGGTGGGAGCTGCTTACTTCTGGGCAGCGCGCATCCTGCGTCTGCTTGGCGTGGCTGGGCTGTTCGCTGTGGTCCTGGCCGCGGTAGTTCTCGCTTCTCCAATTTCGGTTGGTTTCTACCAGGAGTGGTACCATGGATTCCACGTCGAGGATCTCGCCCCCGCGTTATGTTTACTCCTGTTCTATTTCCTGCTTCAAAGGCGGCTGATTCCATCAATCGTGACCGCCCTCGTCGTCATTAGTGTGAAAGAAGATGCGCCAATCGCGGCGGCCATGGTCGCGATCGTAGCAGGGGTTGAAACATGGATTGCGTCAGCAGGTAAACCCGCGCGCTGCCGTTTTAACCGGCCTGCGGCGATCGTACTTCTGTTGTCAGTTTCCGCAATTCCCCTTCTGCTGGCAGTTTCCTTTTCGCAGCCGCCGACAACGTACGCACCTCACTCGGTTGACCGAATCAGTATTGTGAAGCCGGGAACTCTATCCAGTGAGGGAGCTCTCTTCGCTTTCGTCCTATCAAACATCGCTGATTGGCTTGGGAGCGAGGTTGTCCGTCAATGGCTTTGGGTTATGGTCGTAGGTAGTTTTGCGACAATCTTGTTGCGGCCGTACTACTTGATTGCCGGTGTTTCCACGACCCTAGTGGCATGGCTGAAGAACCAAAACGATCTTCTCTTATGGGCCCCTAGGTTTTATTCTACAGCGGCGCTCCTTTGGTGTGTCACCCTGGTAGGGTTTGCTTCCATTGCGCGTGGAATAACATTGGACAAAAGATGGGGCCAGGGGGCGGTGCTTGCGGCCGCGGTTGCAGTCATAGCGCTGTCGGCATTTGATCAACTGGCTCTGGTGCCGATAGCGCGCAACGCGTATCTGCTTCGCTCCGCTAGTCACTATTCGCCGGCGGAGCGGCGACAAGCAGACGAGCTGTTCGCGCGCTATCGCAGTGAGGGCAAGCCCGACGAACCTGTCGTTGCCTCAACCCGGCTGTTCCGCTATGCGCATGACCGAAACCTTTTCTGGCTGAACCGACTGCAGGACCGGCCTCCGCCCGTGTGGATGCTTGGCGATAGCGAGGAGGAATATGTCCCGCTCAGGATCAGCTCAGATAGAATAGGCGTGAGGTCCGAAATTGATCCCGAAGACTACACACTGATTGATCGTCGCGGCCGTTTCGTTTTGCTCAGGAAAAAGCAGTAGCGTCTCACGGCAGATACATCTGCGCTTGAGCCTGCAGGTAAGAGCGGTTGATTCGTTCGCTCCCGCTCACTCAGCCTCCGGCCTGGCCGTCTATGTCGCGGCCTCCCGGCTCGCTCCATTCACCCGAACTCCGAAAGCTTTCGCGAGTTGAGAGCCTGCCCTGAGCGGCGCCGAAAGGGTCAATCGCCACTACCAACGAAACCGATTCGCCCCGAAAACAAAAACCCCGCCGGACGCTTCCGGCGGGGCTTTGAATTAATTAAACTAAACTAAACAAGCCAGCTTCCGTTAAGTCACGGATACTTGAACACGACACCGGGATCACCCGCAGTCACGGTTCCTACGGCATTCCCGGTCTTAAGACCGACTCCGTTCTGAAACGCAATAGCGTT
>QHOV01000173.1 GCA_003218885.1 Verrucomicrobiota bacterium
CGGCGCCCAATGGGACCCGGAGCACAATAATTGGAAAGGCCCGGAGACATTTCGCGAGGCTTTTCGTCACGTGGTGGATCGCGTGCGCGCGCGCGGCGCTTCAAACATCAAGTGGATGTTTCACACCAACAATTATCCTTATCCGTACGAAACTTGGAACTGCGCGCCGGCCTATTATCCCGGTTCGGATTACGTCGATTGGCTCGGCCTGAGCGTTTATGGGCAGCAATACAAGGACGAGCCGAATCCGGATATTCCGTCACTTGTGACCTGGCCGTATGAGGAAATGTCCAGGCTCGATCCGCATAAGCCAATCATGATTGCCGAATGGGCAACCGGCGAATTTCCGCATTCGGCCGAAGGCGGCGGAGTAGGGAAAGCGCAGTGGATCAAACAGGGCCTGGAACTTTTCCGCACGCGCTATCCGCGGATTAAAGCAGCGGTTTACTGGCACGAACGCTGGCAAAACGCCGATGGATTTTACAGCAATCTCCGCGTGAATTCGTCAGTGGAATCGCTCGATGCATATCGCGCCGGTGTCGCGCATCCCGACTGGTTAGGCGATCTGATTTTACGGGCGATTCCAAAACGGTGATCGTCAGTTGGAATCACAACACTTTCGAATTCGAATGCCAGCATGCGTGTTCCTCGCTTGTAACCCGGGCAGCGGCCACATTGGCGCGCACCGCTTCGGCGTTACAAGTTCCGAACTTGTGGTATATTCCGCGGATGCAAACGCCAGAAATCACCGCATATCTGAAGACCTATTGTGGCTGGAGCGCCGGTGTGCGCGCCGTGCTGGCCAAATACACTCTTCCATACACAGAAAAGGACATCATCCAGAATCCGGCCTTCCGCTGGGAAATGGAAACTAAAAGCGGACAACCGCTTTCACCCTGTGTCGAAGTCAACGGACACATGCTCGCCGACGTCAGCGGCGAGGAAGTCGAACGGTACTTGATCGATAATAAACTCGTCCAGCCGAGCGACGCTGGGACGGACGTTCCGACTAACGCGCCTTGCGCAAACGAGCAACACGAGGGCGTCGTGAAGTTGAATTTGTGATTTGTTAAAAGGGTTACAACATTAAAACGTTGAACCGCTGAAAGGGTTAAAGAGTCAGAAAGGTTAAGCCGCTTTTAACCTTGTAACTCTTTTAACTTTTTTAACCTTTCAGCGATGAAATTCTTCACCCGCCTCCGCTCCAGGAAAAGAAGCGGGAGCCGCCTTTTCCGTTACGGCTGGAAAGTCACTCTGCTTCTGTTGCTGGCGGCCGCAGGCTTTGCCGTCTTCCTCTTTTACGGGACGTGGGCGCAGACCTTCGACATGAAGAACGTCGGCGAAATGCCAGAGCGAAACACCGTTTTCGATGTCGATGGAAAAATTTACAGTCGCCTGGCTGGCGCGAATCGTCTCAAGGTTTCCCTGAGCGAAGTCTCGCCCTTTTTTATCAATGCGGTTCTGGCGCGCGAGGACGCCCGGTTCTACGAGCATAAAGGGATTGATTGGCGCGGAATTTTGCGCGCGTTGGTCCGCGATATTACGAGCGGTTCAGCCAAGGAAGGCGCCAGCAGCATCACCCAGCAGCTCGCTCGAAATAGCCTTCCACTCGGTGGCCGCACGCTTAGCCGGAAAGTACTCGAAGCCATGGTGGCATTTCGGATCGAGCATCAGTTCACGAAGCAGCAAATTCTTGAGCTTTATGTAAACCGGATTTATTTCGGTACCGGCTGTTACGGAGTCGAAACAGCCTCGCAAGCTTACTTTAGCAAAAGCGCATCGAAGCTGAATCTCTCCGAAGCCGCGATCCTTGCAGGTCTGATCCGAAGTCCAAATCGTTTTTCGCCGTTAAAAAATCCGCAAGGCGCGGTGACGCAGGGCAATGCTGTGCTGGATCGCATGGTCGCGTTGAAAAAAATTACGCCGGCGCAAGCCCAGGAGGCGAGGATCGCAAAAATTACTCCACATCCCAAACGTTTGCCCCAGATCCAGGAGAATTATGAGATGGACGCCGTACAACGTGCTCTGAGTCCGTTGTTAACGCAGGACCAGATCGATAATGGCGGCCTGTCGATCTATACGACGCTCGATCCTGCCGTGCAAAACGCCGCGCAGGACGGACTGGAGAAACAACTCACCAAAATCGAACATCAATCCAATTTTCATCATCCACTCAAAGCGGATTACAAACCGCCCGAGAACGGGGAAGGGGATTCGTCCATGCCTTACCTCGAAGGCGCGGTGGTCGTGATCGACAATGCCAGCGGCGGCATTCGCGCACTGGTCGGCGGACGCGATTACGCGCAAAGCAAGTTCAATCGGGCGATGGCTCCCACAAACCGGCAGGTTGGCTCAGCGTTCAAACCGTTCGTTTACACCGTCGCTTTCAGCCACGGGCTGTTGCCGGGCGCTGCGATCAGCGATGGCCCGATTCAACCTGGCGAAATTGATGGCGCAGGAAATTGGTCGCCCGGGAATTCCGACGGCACCTATGGCGGCACCATGCCTTGCTCCTACGGCCTCATTCATTCGCGCAACACCATGAGTGTGCGTGTTGGCCAATTCGCTGGACTCGACGCGGTACAAAAGGTTGCTAACGACCTCGGTGTTTCTCAGAATGTTCCGCATGGCCCTGCGATCTACATCGGTTCATTTGAGACGAACCTGAAAGATCTGACCGCTGCGTACTCTATTTTTCCCAATGCCGGGGTGCGCAAGCAGGCTTACATCATCGAGCGCATTGACGATCAGCGGCACAAACCGATTTATCTCGCCGCGCACATCTCGACGCCGTCGCTGGATCCGAGCGCAGCCTGGATGACTTCGCAGGTGATGGAAGAAGTTTTGACTAAGGGCACTGCCGCCAGTGCGCGGTCACTCGGCTTCAAGTTGCCGGCGGCAGGTAAGACCGGCACCACCAACGATTACAAGGACGCCTGGTTCGCAGGTTACACCAGCACGCTCACCTGCGGCGTCTGGGTCGGATTCGATCAGCCGACAACGATCATTCCACACGGTTACGGCGCCGCTCTGGCGTTGCCAGTCTGGACGCAAGTAATGAACAAAGCGTCGCAGCATTATCCAGCCGAGCAGTTGCAACCGACCATGCCGATCCAACACGCCACGGTCTGTTCGATTTCTAATCAACTCGCCACCACGGGGTGCATGGGGGCCGGCACCGCTTACGACATCGATCTGCCTGCCGACAAAGTGCCGACTGCCGCATGCCAGGTGCACGGCGGTGAGCAATGGCCGTTTGCGCAACAATTTCAGGGGCTGCCTCAAAAAGCAGGAACTTTTCCGGGCCGGCTGTTCAAATCATTCCGCAGACTTTTCGGCGGACCAT
>QHOV01000001.1 GCA_003218885.1 Verrucomicrobiota bacterium
GTCGCTCAGTTTGAGCAAGGCATGGAACCGTTTGCCCTTTCTGCTGCGAAAGCCGCCCAACGGCCCGACTTGTTTGTCGCGGACGAGAGTCTCGAACTCGTCTCGGCTCAGCAACCGGCCGGCGATCGTTTTCCAAATCGTGAAGTCGCATTCCTCATTTGTACAGGTGAAGCTCTTGAATCGCTCGATGATGGGCGAGCCGCACTTGGGGCACTTGCCGAACGGCTCGGTGTCGGGCATGTGCTCGTCGGGATGAAAATGTTTGGCTTTGCCAACGATATCATTCGTGAGCTCGCGGATGTCGCGCATGAACGTATCGCGTGTAAGCTTGCGATGCTCGATTTCGCGCAGGCGAAATTCCCATTCGCCGGTCAGTTCCGGGCTGGTCAATTCCGGCACCGCATTCTTCAAGAGGGTGATTGTTTGGATCGCTTTCGGTGTCGGTTGCAGCTCCTTGCCGTGTCGCACCAGATAATGCGCTGAGATTAATGTCTCGATGATGGCTGCGCGCGTCGCGGGCGTGCCGAGCCCTTTCTCCTTCATTGCATCGCGCAGTTCTTCGTCTTCGACGAGTTTGCCAGCAGATTCCATTGCACCGAGGATCGTCCCTTCGTTGTAGCGCACCGGCGGCTTCGTCTGTTCTGTTTTGATTTCGATGCGCACCGTTTCGACGCGTTCGCCTCGGGTGACGGGCGGCAGATTCTCCTCCGGCTTCTCACTGGTTGCTTCGCGCCCATAAACTTCCAGCCATCCGGGCGCGACAAGAATTTTCCCTTCTGTTTTGAATGGCTCGCCCTCCACGCGCGTGATCCGAGTCGTGTTCTCGTATTGCGCAGGCGGAAAGAACACGGCCACAAAGCGTTTGGTCACCATGTCGAAGAGCGCGCGCTCGTGATTGTCCAGGGACCGGGGAACGGCGCCGGTTGGAATAATCGCAAAGTGATCGCCAACTTTCGCGTTGTTAAAGATGCGCTTGTTTGGCTTGACCCAATCGTTATCGAGCGCTTTTCGAGCAAATGGATTCTCGATCTTTCCCAATGTCGACCTAACTGTCGGAAGATAATCTTCGGGCAAAGCGCGCGAATCCGTGCGCGGATAGGTAATGGCCTTGTGCCTTTCGTAAAGCGCCTGCGCGATTTGCAGCGTGCGTTTCGCGGAAAATCCGAGACGATTGTTGGCTTCGCGTTGCAATGCTGTGAGATCATAGAGTTGAGGAGCGACTTGCGTAGTCGGCTTCTTTTCTTCCAGCTCGACGATGCCCTGGTTACCGCTACACTTACGCTGAATGGCCTCGGCGATTTCGTGGTGCCACAATCGCGCCGCAGCGCGATGCTCGTCCCAGAGCGAGGCGTTTTTAGAATCAAGCCGTTGCTCGGCATCCGGTAGGTTCACTTGAAGGCGGACCAGCAGTCTCTTTGTCCTTTCAATTTCATCGTCGTCTTTCTGGAATGCTTCATCGAACCAGCGTCCCACGTATTCGCCCCCTGCCGCGCGGAATGTGCCGATGATCTCGTGCAAGTCGCGCGGCTTAAACTCCTGAATCTTTTTCTCGCGAGCGACGATGATGGCCAGCGTCGGCGTCTGTACGCGGCCAAGTGAAGTGACGGTGCTGCCACGACCGCCGCTGAGCCGCAACGTAAACGCGCGTGTCGCATTGATGCCCACCAGCCAATCCGCCTCGTTTCGGCTCCGGGCGGCGCTGGCCAGCGGTTGCATCTCGGCGTCGCTGCGCATTCGCGCGAACCCGTCGCGGATGGCCTCCGGCGTCATCGATTGCAGCCAGAGACGCTTGATCGGCTTTTTCGTGCCGGCGTATTGGATGATGTAACGAAAGATTAGTTCGCCTTCCCGGCCCGCGTCGCATGCGTTGATGATCTCGGAAACATTCTTGTCCCTGATGAGCTTGCGAAGAACATTGACGCGGCCACTCATTTTCTCCGCCGGCTCGAGATCGAATTCCATCGGCATGATGGGCAGCTTCTTCATGTCCCATTTATCCTGCTCTTTCATCGAGGCGGGCACCGCTAGCTCAAAGAGATGGCCGATCGCCCAAGAGATCACGTATCTCTGGTTCTCGTAGTAGTCCTTGCCTTTTTCGAAGCCGCCGAGCGCCTTGGCGATATCGCTTGCGACCGAAGGCTTCTCAGTAATGATGAGGGACTTGGACATGGGGCAGGAATCGAACCCAGTTAGGGCGTCTTTGCAAGTCAAAGCACGTTTGACTGCGCCGTGCCAGGCGCTGTAAGTCTTTGGCTTAGCCCAGCTTGACGAAGTATTTTCCGGGCAACTGCTTGACCAAGCGCTTCAGCTCCAACTGCAACAATGTCGATGAAACAGCTGCGCTGGGCAATTCGCTTTTCGCAGCGATATCGTCAATGGACGTTTCAGTGGCATCAATTGCGTTATAGACGCGGCGCTCTTCGTCCGAGAGCGGCGGCAATGGGCGCGCAGCGGCGGCAGGCGATGGTTTCGTTTCGGGAAGAAGAATCTGCAAATCATCCAGAATGTCGCTGGCATCCATCACAAGCTTGGCACCCTGCTGGATCAGACGATTGGATCCCATCGCGCTCGGGGCGTTGATGTGACCCGGCACTGCGTACACCGATCGGCCCTGTTCCAGCGCCTGCGCTGCGGTGATGAGCGCACCGCTGTTGAATCCTGCTTCCACGACGAGAATGCCGTGGCTCCAGCCGGAAATGATCCGGTTGCGCATCGGAAAAGTTTGTCGATCTGGTTCAATTTCCATTGAGAACTCGGACACGACTGCCCCATTTCCGTTCCGGATTTTCTCGGCCAGCGCAGCGTTCTCCGGAGGATATAGCCTTGCTAATCCAGCACCAATTACTGCGATTGTGCGTCCCTTTGCCGCGAGCGCCCCTTGATGAGCTGCGGTGTCGATCCCGCGCGCGAGTCCGCTGATTACGGTCAGTCCCGCATAAGCAAGTTGATAGGACAGCTTCTTCGCCGACTCCGTTCCGTAATGCGTGGTCCGCCGCGCGCCGATAATTCCGATGGCGTGATGATCGCGCTCTTGTAGTTCGCCCCAAACGTAGAGCACGATGGGCGGTGCATGAATCTCATGCAGGGACCGGGGATACGATGGCGACTCCTGCGTGATGACAGTGGCCCCGAAATCGCGAACTCGTTTGAGCTCCGCAGAAAGATTGACCGTCGATTCCCAGTTGGAAATCTGGTCGGCAACCTCGCTGCCAATTCCTTCTACCTTGCGAAGCTCGGTGCGATTCGCCGCGAGGATTTGTTGCGGTTCCTTGAAAACCTCCAGCAATTTGCGCAGCCGCACCGGTCCAACGGTCGGCAGCATATTGAGCGCGATGCATGCTTCGGTCGCGTTCATTCCAAATCAAGGAAGGGGATAGGGGCGATTGACCTCAATCGCCTTTATGCGGTTCGGTGAACCGCGCCTGCTATTCAAAACGGGATCTCGTCTTCGTCCGGCGCGGCTGGTGCTGATGGTTTCGGCGGTGCGCTGGTCTTGGCGCCACCGGTTTGTCGGTCTTCGCCGGCGGCCTCAGCCGCCCCAGCTCCGCCGGGACGACCCCCCAGCAACTGCATGCTCTCGCCCACCACTCGCAGCTTCGTTCGTTTCTGCCCGGTCTGCTTGTCATCCCACGTGTCCATTTGCAAACGGCCTTCGATGAAAACCGGCCGTCCTTTTTTCAGATATTCACCCGCGATCTCTGCAAGACGTGCCCATAGAACGACATCGACATACGTAACTTCCTCGCGTCTTTCTCCGCTGTCGGTGGTGTAAACGCGATTGACCGCGATACCGAGGTCGCAGACGGCGCTGCCCTTGGGCGTGTAACGCACCTCGGGGTCGCGGGTGAGATTTCCAAGCAGAATGACTTTGTTAAAGCTGGCCATCCCCGCCTTATAGCGAAATTATTTGGCCTTTGCCAACCTTTTCACCGGTTCCTCCTTCTTTTCGGGGAGGCGCTGGTAATTCTGGCGATACACTTCTGGATCGAGCTTAAATTTCGCGCGCAGCTTCGCAATCAATTCCGGAGCGGCGTTGAAGATAAAATTAACGTAATAGCCGGAATCGAGTGGGCCGGCCACGTAAGAGAATCGGTGCTTATCCATTTTTTGCACCTGTTCGATCTGAGCGCCTTCTTTTTGAAACTCCGATTCCAATCGATCGATGATTTCCCTGACAGTGTCCTCTTTGCCCTGAGCGTTCAGCACGAGCAGCGCTTCGTAACGGTGATTCATACTTTTTCGGTTTGTTTATCCAGCATGCTTTCGGGGTTGAAAGTGTTCATCGCGGAAACGAGGCCGTTGTCAATCGTGCATTTCACCGCTTCCACTGCGCGATTGATTGTCGATCTAACCAGAGGTTTCTCCTGCTCAAAAAAGCGGCTTAACACGTAATCGAGTGATCCTTCGCGCGGCGCCTCCCCGATGCCGATGCGCAAGCGCGGGATTTCCTCGGTTCCGAACTGCATGATAATCGATTCAAGGCCGTTGTGGCCGCCTGACCCGCCGCGTGCCCGCAATCGCACACGCCCCAGCGGCAGAGAAAAATCGTCGAGCGCGACCAGAATTTGCTGCGGCTCGATTTTGTAAAACTGCGCAACTGCGAAAACTGGATAGCCGCTGCGATTCATGAAGCTCAGCGGTTTGATGAGCAGCACAGCACCGCATTTCGTTGAGAGCGCGTCCCACTTTCCCGATCTTTCCCATGTCGATCCAAACTGCGCAGCGAACTGATCAACCACCATGAAGCCGATGTTGTGACGCGTGGCCACGTATTCGGGGCCGGGATTTCCGAGACCCGCGACCAACCGAATTGGTTTTTCTTCCACTGTCACGCAATCGAAGATCCAAGATCCAAAATCGAAAATGGATTACTTCTTCTGCTCCTTCTCTTTTGAAGGTTTTTCCTTCGCAGCCGCAGCGGGCGCAGTAGCAGCTTCGCCCTCTTCTTTTTTCTCGGTGATCACTTCCGGTCCCGCAGCCGCCGCTTCGGCCTCCGCGACAACCGGCTCTTCTTCAACTACGGGAGCGACCACCGAAAATGCAGTGAGATCGGGCTGCACCTTCGGCGTTACCCCCGGCGGGAATTGAATATCGCGAACGTGAATGGAATCGCCAATGTTCAGCTGTGAGACACCGACGGTGATCCGATCCGGCAAATCGCCGGGCAGACATTCGATTGCCAGCGCGCGCAAACTTTGCTCCAGCAACCCGCCAAAAGTCTTCACGCCAACGGCGGTGCCAATCGCTTCGAGAGGAACTTCAGCTTGAATCATCTCGTCCATCGAGATGGCGTGAAAATCCACATGACGAATGTCGCCGCCGACGGGCGAGTGTTGCACTTCCTGCACGAGCGCGGTGCGACGTGATCCCTCGCCGGCAACCTCCAGTTCAACCAAAACGTTTTCTCCGGAAGCCTGGCTCATCATCGCATTGATATCGCGCGCGGCGACTTGCACCGGCTGCGGTTTGTCGTTGCCCCCGTAGATGATTGCAGGAATCAGTCCGCGCGCTCGGAGTTTGCGCACGGCAGAGCGCCCCACGCTCGCCCGCAGTTCGGCTTTGAGCTTAACTTGTCTTGCCATTTTTTTCGTTCTCGATGTTGAACAGCGACGACACGGACTCGTCATTATGGATCCTTTTGATGCCTTCCCCGAGAAGCTCGGAGACACAGAGCACCGTGATTTTAAATCCGTCCACGGTGCGCACCGGCGTGCTGTTGGTAGTTACTAATTCCGTGATTTGGGATTTTTGCAACCGCGGAATGGCCACGTCCACAAGCACTGCGTGCGCGACCCCCGCGTAGATGTCGCGGGCGCCATGCTTTTTCAAGATGGAGGCTGCGGAGGTGAGGGTTCCCGCCGTCTCAGTGAGATCATCCACCAGCAGCACATCGGAACCTTCCACGTCGCCGATGAGATAGAGCGCTTCAGTCTCAGTCGCGCTTTTGCGCTCCTTCGCCACGATCGCCAGGTTCGCGCCAAGCGCTTCCGCATAAGCCGACGCCATCTTCAGTCCGCCGAGATCAGGAGAAACCACAGTTGTTTTGCCAGTGAGTCTTTTGCGCAAGTACTTGATCAGCACGGGCAGCGAATAGAGGTGATCCACAGGAATATCGAAAAAGCCCTGTACCTGCTGCGCATGCAGGTCCATGGTCAGCACGCGACTCACGCCCGCGGCATGCAGCAAATTCGCGACGAGCTTCGCGGTGATCGGGACGCGCGGCTGATCCTTGCGGTCCTGGCGCGCGTATCCAAAAAATGGAATGACCGCCGTGATCCGGTCCGCGCTGGCGCGCCGCGCCGCGTCTACCATGATAAGCAACTCCATTAAATGCTGATTCGTCGGCGGACAAGTCGGCTGAATGATGAAGACATCGTGCCCACGAATATTCTCCTCGATCCTCACGTAGGTTTCGCCATCTGGGAACGAGCTGATGGTCGCCTGACCGAGCGGGACGCCGACGTATTTGCAGATCCGTTCTGCCAAATCGCGATTGGCCGAACCGCTGAACACCTTTAATTCTGGCTGAAGCGCAAGCATGGAGTCGTTAAGCTTAGCCGTACGCAGCCAGCGTTGACAATATTCAAAACTTGCCAAGCGTCATCTCTGTAGTGAATAGTTTAGGGTCCGACGATTTCCTGCGATGAATGCCGACGCGATCCGAATAGAACGGCCGAGTACCAATTCGAAGCTGTTCGCGCATACGCGCTGGGATGTTCTCCCGGCGGCGGGAGGCCTTTTTCATCTTGCTTACCTTTTCGGGCTCTACTTTCTTTTTCCGCGCGCGCCGCTCTGGGTGATGCTGATCCTCGGATTCGTTTATTCGCTGATGGTCAACGCGAACATCAATGGGGTGGGGCACAATTTCATTCACAACCCGTTTTTCCGATCAAAATTGCTCAATCGTCTGTTCGGAATCACGCAATCGATGGCATGCTGTTTCTCGCAGACGATGTACGACGCCGTCCACATGCAGCACCACAAGGGGAACTCGGATCGACAGGATCAAAATCGTGAGACGATCGATTGGTTGTCGATCTACAGGCATGGTCACGAGGGCGAAGTGGAAAATCCGTGGAGCTACGTGTTCCTGAGCTTCTTCCGTGACGATGTCGGCGCGATTCGCAAAGAATTACGCAAACGCAATAACGACGATCTTTTCTGGGGCAACTTCGAGCTTGCTGCGTTCGCCACGACGCTATTGGTGATGGCGATCATTGTTCCGGCGAACCCGATTCACTTCATCAACTGGCGATTCGTGCTGTTTTTCCTGCCGTTTTGGTATCTCGGCCACTGCTTCAGCTATTTGAACGGCTATTACCGGCATTATGGCGCGAACCCGGACAAACCGATTGCCTGGGGTGTCAGCAGTTACGGAAAAATTTATAATTGGCTTTTTTTCTATAACGGCTACCACGCCGAACATCATTTCCGTCCAAAAGTGCACTGGACAAAAATGGAAAAATTTCGCAAGAACATTGCTAATTTGCAGAAACAGGAAGGCGTCCGCACGATCAAGCGCGCGCACATGCTCGGCTTCCTCGATCCCGATTTGCCGAAACGGGGTGAACGGGATCGCGAGAAGGTAGGGGCGATTGACCTCAATCGGCCACGGGCGGTTCGGTGAACCGCCCCTACCTATTTCCCAAAGCTGGCGCGCAGCTTTTCTTTCTTCGCTTCGCACTCTTTTTGTAGTCGCCGGATCTCCGAGGCAAGCTGCTTTTCCATTGGTTCTACTTCTTCAAATTTGCCGGCGCCTTGCGCTTTGCGAATCTGATCTTTCAGGAAAAGTTCTTTCTCGGCGATCTTCGCCCGATACAAGGAATCGACTTCCGCGATTTCTTTCTTCTGGTCTTCAGTGAGCGAGAGCGACGGCGACTCTTTTTTCAGCCGTTCCATTGCCAGTTCGTAAGCCGATTTCATTCCTGATCTTACCTCCTGAATCCAATCGATGCATTGCATGTCGGAAATCAATTCCTAAATTTGTGCTTAAATGCATTCGGCAATCAAACTGCTCAGCATCGATTTCGACGGCACGCTTGTGTCGCGGGTTAGCGAACCAGTCCTCGACGCGCAGTGCATGGAATTGATTCGCGAATTGCAGAGGGCCGGTGCGATCTGGGCGATCAACACCGGCCGCTCCGTCGATCTGCTCGAATCCGGACTCGCCGATTTCGCGTTTCCCATCCAGCCAGATTTTATCCTCACGACTGAGCGCGATGTTTTTCGTCCTGGGCGCGATGGAGATAAATGGGAACCGTTTGGCGACTGGAACGAGCGCTGCGCCCGCGATCATGCCGAGTTGTTTTCTTCAGCGCACTCGGTTCTCGCCGAAGTTGTGGATTTCGTGAACAAAAACACGAAGGCGCGTCTGATTTATGAGGGCGAGCGCCTCGAAGGTTTCGTCGCGGAGAACGACGAAGAAATCGAGCGCATTACGACGTTTATCGAGCTAGCGCGGGCCCGGCACCCGAACTTGGATTATCAACGCAACACGGTTTATCTGCGCTTTTGTCACGCTGATTATCATAAAGGCGCGGCACTGGCCGAACTGGCGCGGCTGCTGGAAATCCCGCGCGAAAACATTTTCGCCTCGGGAGACCATCACAACGACATCTCGATGTTGGATGGGAAAGTCGCTGCAATGCCGTCGTGCCCGGCGAACGCGATTCCCGACGTGCAAGACGCGGTGCGCGACGCCGGCGGCTACGTCGCGCAGAAAGACTTCGGCGCTGGCGTTTGCGAAGCGCTACTGCATTTCACGGGTAGGGCGCTGAGCTGTAGTGGCGCTCGATAAGCGCCGACACGTAAATTTCCCGATATTAGAACGTCACCGATCACTGATCACAGCGCATGAACACCTGGGTCGAGGCACCGCCGCGAAGAAAGGGATTGGGCTGTTTCGCACGAGGCTGTCTTATTCTTTTGGTGTTTGCGATCGTGCTGTCGATCGCTTGCTTTGCTGGTGTGTATTGGGGTTTTCAGCGGCACTCGGCAATAGTGCACGGTATTTATTAGCTGGCGAAAACGCATTCGCTCGGCGAAGCGCCAGCGCCGGTGCCTGAATTCACCGCTTCGGACGAACAAATTCAAGCTGTCCGGGAACGCTGGCAGGACTTCGAACAAAGAACACGAGCAGGTCAGCCGGCCGAAATCGAACTGAGCGCGGATGACATTAACAGCATGATCGCCGCCAGCAGGGAAGCGCGCGGGAAAATCTTTGTGTCGATCAACGGCAACCAGCTCCGTCTCCAAGCGAGTGTTCCGCTCGGAGAGTTCCTCGGCCGGCCGGGTTATCATTTTAACGGCGACATCACGGTCGAATTCAAGGGCGCGGAATCGCTGGAGAATCCGCAGTTGAACCGGATTGTGGTAAACGGGGAGCAGGTGCCGAGTGATCTTCTAAATTGGAAATATCGCTCCAGGCGATTGCACGAATACCTCGCTGATTACCGGAACAGTTACGACATCGGTACCATTGAGGTGCGCGACGGCCAATTGATTCTCCGATCGCGCACCGAATAGAAAGCGAGGTTTGGGACATCGCGCTGCGGTGTCCGGACGGCGCAGCGCGCCGACCCTACCATTCAGCAATCAATTCGGCTGCATGATTTCGCGCACAAAGACGTTAAGCTGACCGTCTTCCTGTTTGCGCACTTCGGTGATCTCGTAAGGCCGCATCTCATCCCGGCTTACTACTGCGCCTTGCGGCGGAGGAGCGTAACCGCTCGGAAATTCCACAATGATGCGCGTAGATGAACCGCCACCCAAGTGCAGCACTTTGTCTGTCAGCTTTGTGCGCGGCCGCAACACGGCTTTATTGGCCTCGGAAAAGTTTACCACGAATTGTCCCTTCAAATAGACGCGTTCGCCGGCGAGTCCGTGCTCAGCGACATCTCGCAGATCGCCTGTCCCGACAAGCCGGCCCAGCGGCATCTTGCCCGGTGGAAATGTTTTCCAACTGCCGCCGCCCGCGTTCGAGGCCAGAGCTACGTTGGAAGCATCGGCTGGAACAGGCTGAGCGGGCAGAACGGGCACTGGCGTGGTGATTGGCAGAGGTGAAGCCTGCGCTACGGGTTCAGTCCCAGCTCCGGAAGCTTTCGGCGCTGACGCCGGTGTAACAGCGGGAATGTTTGGAACGTTTGGCGGCGTGCGCGCGGACGCGACTGCAAATGGTGTCGGACTCGGCGCGCCTGGTTTCTGAGCGATCACTGGCTGAGCCGGAGTGGATGCCGGCGGTGGAGACTCGAGCTTTTGTTTCTTCGACAATTTTTTGCCTTTTGGTAACGGCGTTGCCTTGGCGAGCTTCTGATTCTTTGCCAACACAGGCGGCGGCGAAAACGCTTGAACAGGCTTGGCTTGTTCGACGCGTACCAATTCATTCTCGGCGGGCGGTGGTGTCGCGCTGGAAGTCAAGCCGGGTATGGGAACTGGACCGCCCTGGGTTGCTGCGGCTTTCTGCCGGTTGTCGGCGAGCCGTTGCTCAATGGCAGTGCGTTCCTGTGACTTAAATAACGGCCAGCCTGCGGCCAGGTTGAGAAACAGCGGCGGCTGAAGGCGAAAAGTTCCCAGACCACGTGTGACGGTGTAGCTTCCGTAAAGCAGCGGGACAGCCGTGACCATGATGCGGCCATCAGCGAGTCGCTCAGCGTGAATTACAGCAGAAATATCGTGTGTGCGCTCCAGTTTGATTTCCAACCCAACCGTGAGCGTCCTTTTCATGAGCGGCAGGGCTTCAGGGTTGGCAGGGTAGAGATGTTCCATGAGCAGCTCGCCGTTATCGATGGCATTCGTCAGGGCCACCATGCCTGAAGTAAACACATCTCCGGCGCCGAGCTCGCGCGTTGCAACAATTGTGTACCTGCCTACTACGTACGGCACGTGCCCGCGCACCTGCTGATAATTTCGGATGTAATTGCGTGTCAGTTCCGCATTTGTCCTGGCAAGCTCGGCAGCGCCCATTCCCACGTAGCGCTCATAGAGTTGGTGTGGATTTAGAGTAGCTGTCAGGCCGTTCCGGTTGACCGAAGATGTAAAAACTGCTCAGCCACGCTGCCAGCGCCAAGCCGATCAAAAGCAAAATCGTAACCGTCCAGGCAAAGTAATTGATGCGCCGCGCTGGACGGGCGTATGGCTCGTCGTACGGATCGTATGGAGAAGTGCCATAATCCATCAGTCCAGTGCGCGAGGATTCCCCATTTTCAAGCTGATTGCGTCGTTTCAAACGACGACCCGCATCCGCAGGTGCGCGATGCGTTTGGATTAACGACCTGAAAACCAGTGCCGGTCAAACCATCGCTAAAATCCAAAGTCGCGCCACGCAGGTAGGGAACGCTATCGCCATCGATAAAAAATTGCATCCCAGCGCGCTCCACTATTGCGTCGCCGTCTTTTCTTTCATCGAGCGTCATTTCATAGTGCAGACCTGAGCAGCCGCCTTTGGCAACCTGCACCCGCAGGCCTTTTCGCGAATTTTCCGCTCGCTGTGAAAGCAAACTCTGGAGCTGTCGAACAGCGCTGTCCGTGACGTTAATCATCTCTGAAAAATACGGCTGCCGCGTGCCCAAGTCAAAATGCTGGGGACGGCGCGCCGTGCCGTCCGGACACCGCAGCGCGGTGGCCATCAATTTGTTTTTCTTCGCAATCGGCAATCCGGAACCTACAATTTGGAACACAAGATGGGTCAGATTCGCTTGTTATCTGAGACCGTGGCCAGCCAGGTGGCGGCGGGCGAAGTGGTGGAACGTCCCGCGTCGGTAGTGAAAGAACTGATCGAAAACAGCATCGACGCAGGCGCGCGCAAAATCGATGTCATGATTCGTCGCGGAGGAATTTCACTGGTTCGTGTAATCGATGACGGCTGCGGCATGGACCGCGATGATGCACTGCTTTCGCTGGAGCGGCATGCCACCAGCAAGATTCGCACTGCTGCGGATCTTGAAGCTGTCGCTACATTCGGATTTCGGGGCGAAGCACTGCCAAGCATTGCCAGTGTGTCGCGATTTCGCCTGACGACGCGCGAGGCGCACGCGCTCGCGGGGACGGAAATCATCGTTAACGGCGGCAAGCTCGACGTTGTGCGCGATGGCGGTGAAGCCCCTGGAACGCAGGTCGAGGTGCGGTCGCTTTTTTATAATCTGCCCGCGCGCCGCAAATTTCTTCGTTCCGAAAATACGGAAAGCCGCAACATCGAGCATCAAGTTCATTTGCAGGCCATCGGGCACCCTCAGATCGGCTTCTCCTTTTTGCGAGACGACCGCGTGCTATTTCAGTTACCGGCTACGGCGACACTGAGTTATCGAATCCGGGATTTGTTTGGGGTTGAGCTATTGCAGCGCCTGGTTGAGCTAGCCGGAACTGCTTCGCCTAAGATTCGGATCAGTGGCTTTATCGGACAGGCAGGTCTGAGCCGCCAAACCCGAACGCAACAGCTCGTTTTTGTAAACGGCCGCGCGATTGAAAGCAGCCTCATCACAGGCGCGATCCGCGAAGGCTATCATACCGCCCTGATGAAAGGGCAGTATCCGGTTACGTTCTTCTTTCTCGAGCTCGATCCGGCGAGTGTCGATGTAAATGTTCACCCCGCGAAACGCGAAGTGCGTTTTCGTGACCCGACCGGAGTGCGTGAAGCGATCGTTCAATGCATTCAGCAGACACTGGAGGCTGGCCGGGTCGCATGGCAGGAAAAATTTCGCGCGCCAGTCAGTGTGCCGACGGTGGTAGGAAAAACAGCCCCTGACCTACGGTTACGGCCTGAGGAATCTGCTCCAAAAGAATCACATCGCGAGCTATCACATCTTGGTTCCGCTGTTGCAGCCGGTGCTAGCGCTTCCAGCGCCGCATTAGGCATGGAGATTGTAGGGCAGGCGCGCCGCCTGCCGGCCTTGCCCGCTGATTCGGCAAGCGAAGCGCTTGCCGTACAACAGCAGGCCGGCAGAGCTGCTCAGCAGCAGTTCCAGATCATTGGTGTACTAAGTAAGCTCTACGTCCTGATGGAAAATGCCGACGGCCTTGTCCTGGTTGATCAGCACGCGGCACATGAGCGTGTCCTCTTCGAAGAGTTGCGGCGAAGAATGGAAGAGCAGGGGGTCCCAACGCAAAAACTGCTCCTGCCACAGACGTTCGATGTGCCGCCGCGCGACGCCGACTGGATTGAACGCAACCTATCGATCCTACAAAAAATGGGGATCGGGATTGAGAGTTTCGGCCCGGACACGTTCAAAATCGACAGTGTCCCAAGTTTCTTGGACGTCTCAGATCCGGCACAATTCATGCGCAAAGTGATTGATGATCTAAAAAGCGCCGGCAACAGCACGTCGGCGATGCGTTTGGGCGAAGAGATGATTGCTAAAAGCGTTTGCCGTCACGCGGTCAAAGCCAACGATCCGTTGCGTTACCTTGAAGTGGAAAAACTGATCCGCGATTTGCTCGACTGCGATCTGCCTTACTGTTGCCCACATGGGCGGCCAACCATGATCCAGATTTCACATGCTGAGTTGGAGAAGAAATTCGGACGCAAAGTCTGATGATACGCCAGTCTGCGACGATACTGCTCGCTGATCTGACACGAAGAATTATTGCCCGCGAATCACGCGAATGCATTGACATCCGGCCTGCTTTTATTTGCGTCTATTCGCGTGATTCGCGGGCAGCCTTCTGGCTACAACTTCTTATTGATCGCTCACCATTTGGCGAGTCGCCGTGCTCACCGCGATCTGCGCAGTTACCCTTTCAATTTTAGCCTCTTGCTCTTTCAACCGTTGATTTACTGCGCGGAGCGCTGCTTCCAAATTCTGCACCTTGCTCTGCTCTTGGAGGAACGCCTTATGTTCCTTGAGGAACTCGTTGAGCAGCATCGCGTTCACCGCGTCGTAGCGAACGGTGTACGGTTTTCCTGCCTGATCACGCACGACCAAGTCAGGATTCACCTTTTCGACTTCTTCAGCTACAAGCCCAAACTGGGATGTGGCTGCCGGATCTATTTCCTTGTCGTAACAGAAGCTAACCGGCCGAAGTGAGAACAGCGCCTCGCTAGCTTTGTTCATCGGTTTGATGTCTTGCTTGAAGCGCTTTGAAGAGGTCATGGTACCGAGCTGACCGTTTGAAGCCACAAACACCGTTGCGCCACTGGCGATTGTTTGCCCGCTGATCCCGCGGATGATGGTGGTGGTAATATTTGTATCGCCGATCCGAATGGTATTGCTCTCTCCTGCGACGCCTTGAACGTTGTAACCGATATCGATATCGTTATCGCCTGTCGTGAGGTTGCTGCCGGCGTTAACACCCACGGCGGTATTGCTACTGCCGGTCGTGTTGCCATATAGCGCGCCAGTACCGACGGCTGTGTTGTTGTTGCCGATGGTGCAGGATTGGAGCGCTTGACCACCGCAGGCGGTGTTGTAATTACCTATGGTGTTGGCATCGAGGGCAGCCCAGCCGAAAGCGCTGTTCTCGGTGCCCGTGCTGTTTTGCCTGAGCGCGTCGGCGCCGCTGGCGGTGTTGTAGGTGCCGGTGGTATTGCTAAAGAGAGCTTCATCCCCGCAAGCTGTGTTTATGCCGCCGGTGGTGTTGCTAAAGAGCGCGAACACTCCATTTGCGGTGTTGTCGATGCCGGTCGTGTTGCTTAAAAGCGCTCCAGCGCCAGTCGCAGTATTTTTATCTGCGGTGTTGGCAAGAAGCGTTCCGGCGCCAAGACCCGTGTTGAGCTGACTCGTGGTGTTGCTCCTGAGGGACAGAAAGCCAACTGCCGTGTTGAACCCGCCGGTGGTAAGATTAAGAAGAGCAGTCTGCCCTTCTGCCGTGTTGCCTCCGGGATAGCCGCCATCCGGCGGTGGGCTGACTCCGAAAGCTTTCGGGGAAGCCGGACAGAGGAGCGTGAGTGCGATGAAAAGTGATGGAATTATCGTTTTAAGTTGAATCGTTGACGTCATGACATGGTTCTTTCTCTTTTCCCCGTCTCGGTTTTGGGTTCAGTGGGTGCGGGTCTGAAAAGAGCAAAGAACCAGGCGGGGAGAGGTCCTCGGCCCGAGTCAGATCCTCCGCGTGTCCGAGCTTTGCAGGAGTGTCACCAACTTGTCGAGAACAAATGTCGCAATTGGTCCTCGATACAGAGGTGGCTCCGACAGCTTTGGGGCGATGCCGGTTTCTGAAGCGTATGCGCTCCGGGTCGGGATCACCGATCCCGGCTACAACCTAAGAGCTTTTCGGCAAGCTGCCGAGAAGAACCCCGAAAGCTTTCGGGGTTCTCCCCAGACTCCGCCGCGTTGCGAGGGTTTGCTTGCGTGTTTCTAGGGGCTATCGGCCACGACCCGCGACGCAGGTCTATTCAGTTCGATCTGCGCACTCACTTTCTGGATTTGTGAATCCTGCTCCTTGGCATGCGCAACGACAGTCTCCATCTGTTTCTTCAGCGCGGCGATCGTCGTTTCTTGTGCCTGAATCCTGCAATCTTGTTCCTCGACTTTGCGGTGCTCTTTTAGAAACTCATTAAGCAACATCGCATTCACCTGATCGTAACGCACGCTGTAAGGTTTTCCGTCTTTGTCGCGCACGACCAGGTCGGGATTCACCTTTTCCACATCTTCGGCCACAAGTCCGAGCTGCGGTGTGCCTGCGGGGTCAAGCTCATTCTTATAGCGGAACGCAACCGGCTTAAGTCCAAAGAGCGCCGCGCTGGCCTTGCCCATTGGCTTGATCTCATCCTTGAACCGGGCCGACGAAGTCATTGTTCCGAGTCTGCCGTTTGAATTAACGAGGACGGCAACTCCATTAACGGACGTCGAGCCGAAGATTTGACCGATAAAGCAGCTGTTGTTCACGTTGTTACCATCGGCACCGATACAAATAACGTTATCGGCCGTGGTGACATTAATGCCGGCGCGAAAGCCCAAAGCGATATTAAGGCTGCCACTGGTGTTGCCAGACAACGCTTGCTGACCGTTAGCCGTATTCTGGGACCCGCTAGTGTTGTTTGCGAGCGCCTCTCCACCGATAGCCGTGTTGGCGTTGCTAGAAGTATTGCTCATGAGCGTATCATGGCCGATGGCCGTGTTGTTACTGCCAGTGGTGTTGCTAAAGAGCGCGAACACTCCATTGGCCGTGTTGGCGAAGCCGGTGGTATTGCTTAAAAGCGCTCCAACGCCAGTGGCGGTATTGCCGTCTGCGGTATTGGCAAGAAGTGTTCCAGCCCCAATGGCAGTGTTGAAGCTGCCGGCGGTGTTGCTCCTGAGCGATAAGAACCCCACGGCCGTGTTGAACCCGCCGCTGGTGAGGCTAAGAAGGGCGTTTTGCCCCTCAGCCGTGTTGCCGCCGGAATAGCCTCCGTCGGGCGGCGGACTGACCGCATGGACTTTTGGCAAAAATGCGATGAACCCAGATACGAGTACGGTGAGAATTGCTGAAGATTTGATTTTCATAGGCCTGGAGTTTGGAAAAGTCCGGCCAACGTGTCGAGATTAAAACCACCCCGCCTCTCGCTGTAGCCGGGATCGCTGATCCCGGCCAGGAGTTTCGCGCGTTTCGGAGATCGGCATCACCGATGCCGGCTACAACTCAGCCGCTGATATCCACTTCTAGTGATTAGTGACAATCACTTGCGGCGCAGCTTTGTTCAGCTCGATCTGCGCACTCACTTTCTGGATTTGTGAATCCTGCTCCTTGGCATGCGCAACGACAGTTTCCATCTGTTTCTTCAGCGCGGCGATCGTCGTTTCTTGTTCCTGAATCCTGCAATCTTGTTCCTCGACTTTGCGGTGCTCTTTGAGAAACTCATTGAGCAACATCGCGTTCACAGCTTCGTAGCGCACCGTGCTGAGCTCGCCCTTGGCGTC
>QHOV01000174.1 GCA_003218885.1 Verrucomicrobiota bacterium
CTTCGATCGGTCTGGGTTCTATAGTAAAAGCTTCAGCGCTCCTAAAGCGGCGATTTAGATGAATACAAGTTTGTCGTTCAGCCAATGGCAGCGAACGGCTAGCCGCTCTGCGATTACGTTTTCCAATGATTAAAACACTTCCACTTCGATCAACGCTCGCTCTCAGTAGCCGTCGCTGATCTTGTTCTCGTTATGGACCCGTTTGCGAGCATGGCGGTCAAACCGCGGAGATGCCGGTCGCAGCGACGTTACTGCAGTCTTTGCAACGAAGAGATGCCGTAGTTTTCTTGAAGCGCAGGCGCTTCGGCGGCGACTTGTGCCGCATCGAGCTCGATCTGTTTTGGATCTTCTTCGGTCTCGATTTTGATGAAACCGTTGATGGGTTCTTTTGCCGCTTCGGCCAGATCGTCTAACGATTTGACTTCTCTGCCGTTCACCTTGGTCACCGTTAGATAGGCGAGGTCATCGTAGCCGATTGTGCTGTTGGCAGGGAGCACCTGGCTGAGAATCACTACCCGCCGATTCCGCTGTGGGAAAAGCTCGGATTGGAAATGGTCCATGTAAACCAAACGCTGCGGAGCTTCTCGTTGCCAGTTCGGTCCCCATTCCTTGAGATATTGCCGCGATAGCTCCTGGAGAATCAGGCCGCCGAGGACAAAATATCGCGGCGGCTGATCCAGATAATACGGTGGACTCACATAATCCTTCGCATCGCGATGCTCGAGAGTCATATTTAGCTGCATCGGCTTGCCGTTGCGCTCAATGTGGAAAGGGACGACATCGCCGGCGTAAGCGTGGGCTGTCAGCAAATTCGTGAATTCGATCTTACCGTAAAGCGAATCCACATAGTTACCATTTTGGTCGATTTCGTTGTTCCCAATCCTAGTCACGGTGTCGCCGACCTGGAGTCCGGCTTTCGTTGCCGGCGTGCCTGGTTCCACATTCGTTACGTAAACGCCGCCTCCTTTGCCTTTTTCACCGGCGAACTCACGCAACTGCGGATCGCGCGTGGGGAAGAATGAGAATCCGGCAGAGGGGAAACCACGATAGTTCTGGCTTTCGGCCTCCTTCAAAAAATGCGTGATGACGGGTGCCGGGATGGCGTCCAACAGTTGCGAGCGCGAATCGTAACGCAGTAGCAATCCGGCGAGCTTGTTGTTCTTGACCAGCGGAACCGTGTAACTGTTCTCCCGATACTGCATCGGGATGCTGATTCGGTAGGTGAGAAACTGGCCAACCTCGATCGGGTAAGGCATCATTTGCACTGTTGTCACCAAGCCTTCTGTCGCGAGCAGGGCGCCCGTCGGCTCCAATTGCCACGCGGCGAGCCGGTCGCCGACCACAGTGTTAGGTGCGATTTCGAGCGGCGTAATTCCGTCGAGGAATGTTTTCTCCGCTGGTTCAAGGAGCGCCAGGTTCGCTTCGTAATCAATCACCTGCACATTAGCTGCCGTTTTTTCGCCGGACTCCGCGCGCTCGAGTTCTACGTAATTTTGGTTTGTAACGAGGTCGGCAGTAACAAGGACGCGGCCTTTGGACAAAACCGCTCCAAGCGCTCGCTTTGAAAACGGCGCTTTCTTTTGCCAGGGCCGAAAGTAATCGTAAGCCTGGCCGGTCACATTTACGCGAACCAGCGCCAACTGTTTTTGCTTACCTGCCGCGGGCGCAATAGCTGGCTCCTTTTTCGCCAGCGTACCACTAGCTGCGACTAGAACGATCCCGAAAGCGATAACAGAGTGTCTTAGCATTTTAAGTTTTGTTCGCCTGCTTCGGCGCGCCTGATTCCGGTCGTTCCTGAAGATTTTGCTCTTTCACTACATTGTAGCGCGCCTTAATTCGTTCGCGCGCAGCTTCCACCTTATTGCGATCAAGCACCAGCGGAGGACCGTCGCCTATCATCCGAATGACCAGCCGCTCCGGAGCTTGCGCAAAAGCATCCGCCAATTCGTCGAGCGTCCGAATTTTCTTGCCGTTTACCTCATCCACAATCCCGCCGCGGTAGGGGGCCAGATAGGTGTTGATCGGATCCGGCAAAATGTTGCTCAGCACAATGACATCGGGATGCTGCAAATAAATTTGCTCCAGAATAAAATATTCGAAGAAATGTCGGAGGCGCAGATCCGTTGAGCGATACGCTTCCAGCATGTCCAGGCTTAAAGGTTGAAAAAGCAGACCGCCGTAAAGGAGGTAACGCGGTCGCACGTCGTAGCTATGGCCTTGAACCGAGTACGGCCAGGGCTTGTATAGGTTGATTGTCACGGTCATCGGCTGCTTGTCCCGCAAAATATCGAACTTGACCGAATCGCCTTTGAACTTCCGCTCGACGACCTCCTCGAACTGCGCGCGCTCGCCTTCCAGCTCGACGTTCGCATCGCTCGCGATGGGATGGCCGTCGATCGCAAGAAGGACGTCACCCTGGCGCAGAATGCCATCCGATGGCCCGGCCGCGATTACAGAGCCCACGAGCACGCCGCGATCGTCATCTTTTAATCCGAGAAACCTTCTTTGGGCGGGATTTTGAAGTTTCGCATAGGTGATTGCGAGATCGGGATATTCGTCGTAGTGCCCGTTGCTGATGTCTTTTAAAAAGCGAGTGATCACCGGCGTGGGGATCATGTAGGCCACCCCCTGAGCGACATCACCGCTGTACCCTTGAAATGCAACGCCGACGACTTTGGCGTCTTGCATCACCGGGCCACCGCTGTTGCCCGGATTGATCTGCGCGCTGATCTGGATTGTCAGATGCTGGTCAACCGACGAATGAGTATAGAGCTGAAAATCAATTCGCGACACGATCCCGGTCGTAACCGACATCCGTTCGCCACCGATTGGATAACCATACGCCGACACCGTGGATTCCAGAGCAGGAATTCCGCCAAATTTTAGCGGTAGCATGTTTTTGAAAAAATCTGGAGCGGGCACGGTGATAAGCGCGAGATCGCAATCGTTCGCCACGAATTGCACCGTGGCCGGATATTTGTTGGGGTCACCGTCACGCTCCACGGTGAGATACCGGCTGTTGGCAACCACATGCGCGTTTGTCAGGATGCGGTTGCCACTTATGACAAACCCTGCGCCGACGCCGCGCTGGAGCCCTCCTGCATTCCACGGCGCCCTGTAATCAGGCTCAACCGCCGTGGCTGTGATTCGGACAAGACTTTTCTGGACCGGGCCGTTTGGCTTTGGCGGGGCAATCGGAACCGGAACCGGCACGACTGCCTGCGCAGGCGGGCTCGATCTCGATGGCCCCGGCGGCTGCAC
>QHOV01000175.1 GCA_003218885.1 Verrucomicrobiota bacterium
TCACCGACGACCGCCACCAACTCTGGCTTGCAGGTCTTGATAACAGCCGAGTGTTTATTTTTGACGTGCACACTGATCCGGCGAAACCGCGATACGTGAAAACGATCGACAATTTCGCGGAAACCACCGGCGGCGCCATTGGACCGCATGGCGCGTATGCCTTGCCCGGTCGGATGCTGGTTCCGTGCCTTTCGAACGCAAAAGATCAAGGCGGCCGGACCGCGCTGGTCGAATTCGGTAATGACGGCAATTACATCGCGACTCATTGGTTGCCTACAAAGGATGATGCGCAAGGCGCGGCTAACGCAAATCTTGCCGACGGCTACGGCTACGATGCGCGGGTGTTGCCGCGAAAGAACGCGCTTCTGACCTCATCGTTCACCGGCTGGAATAATTACATGACGGAGTTCAGCAAATTAACCGCCGATCCCGAAGCGATGAAGCATTTCGGTTCGACGATGGTGATGTGGGATTTTCACGCGCGGCAGCCGAAAAAGGTTTTCGCAGTTCCGGGCGCACCGCTGGAAATCCGCTGGGCCTGGGGCGACAAGCATAACTACGCTTTCACCGCGACGGCGCTGACATCGAAACTGTGGCTCGTTTACGCGGACGACCGTGGCGACTGGCAGGCCAAAGAAGTCGCGACGATTGGTAATGTGAAAGGCGGCGTGCTGCCGGTCGACATCAGTCTGAGCGCCGACGACAAAACATTGTTTGTCGATTGTTTCGGTGACGGCAAGTGCCGCGTGTTCGACGTTTCGGACCCGCAAAAGCCGAAACAGATTTCCGAGAAACAGATTGGCAAGCAGGTGAACATGGTGTCGCAAAGCTGGGACGGGAAACGAGTTTATTTTACCAGCTCGCTGCTGGCGGGATGGGACAAGAAAGGCGCCGACAACGAGCAGTTTCTCCGCGCTTATGCTTGGGACGGCAAGGAGCTAAAACCGAAGTTTGATCTGGATTTCACCGCGCTCAAACTCGGTCGCCCGCATCACATGCTCTTTGGCTCGACCAAGCTTGGCCCGAATCGCACGGTCGCGAGCAACTAAATGGATCGGCCCCGCCGCGGGCGATGTTAAGAGTAACTAATTCCGCCTCTCCTCGCGAGGAGAGGATTAAGGTGAGGAGCGAAAAGATTGAACAGCCGCAACTACGTTCGATGGTGCGCTCCGGGCGCAACTTTTAAAATCATCTCTCTTATATTTACTTTGCTGGTCGCGAGAACATTCGCCACAGCGGGAGAAATTCTTCCTCGCGACCCCGATCACGATTACGACGCCCCTGCGCCGGGCAGTTACAGTTTGCCGGTTGTGAAGGTTGCTCCGGATGGCGCGCTACTCGATTCGAATGGCAAATCACTGAGCCTGCGTGACCTGACCCACGGACGGGTCACGGTGTTGAGTTTTATCTACACGCGTTGTGCGGCGCCGAAAGCCTGCCCCTACGCGACCGGTGTTTTAAGCCAGCTCCATCGCGCCAGTGAGGACGACAACGCACTGGCAAAGAATCTGCGTCTCGTCAGTTTGAGTTTCGATCCGGAATACGACACGCCGCAGCGACTCGCCGTTTACTCTGAGGGCGTTCACGAGGAAAAAACGGGCTGCGAATGGCGCTTTGCCACGGCGAAATCGCGCGCGGAATTGGAATCCATCCTCGACGCTTACGGTCAGGCCGTGGATAAGCGACAAAACCCGGCCGATCCGCAAGGTCCGCTTTATCACATCTTGCGCGTTTTTCTGATCGATCGCGAAGGCCGCATTCGGAACATCTACAGTTCCGGCACGCTCGATCCGCGCCTTGTTCTCGCGGATGTGAAAACTCTGTTGTTGGAGGAAGCGAAACTTTCGAAACAATAATTTCGGGACGCCTTCACCGCAGAGCGCCGTCAAGGTGGCGATTGCGGCACGAGGGAGGCAATAACAATATGGAACCCGTGTTCATCCTCGTAGCCTTCCGGCGCTCTGCGTAGTTCTCGGAAAATCAGCGCCAGGGAACCCACTCCAGAGGCTACGACGATTAGTAAAGACTGAAGCATGATTCTGCGCGTTCGGCCTATATTTCGGATAGGGCGCGCAGATTGCGTGTATGAAGTTTTCTCTCAAATTAGGACACTACCAATTACTCTGTTTGCTTCGTGTCCTTCGTGGTAAAACATGCGATGATTAGTCGTGAGCACGCGCGAAGAGATTGACGAAGAGCTTGCCCCGAACGCGCGCGATGAATTGTTTAACGGCGCCGAGCTGAGTGAATCTGTTCTCGGGCGCGATTGGAACTCACCAGAAGAGGATGCCGCGTGGTCAAACCTGTAGCCGGCGAAATCGTTGTGATTCCGTTTCCGCGCACCGATAGCGGAAAGCGCCGGCCCGCTTTGGTCATTGCTGATCTTCCCGGCGCGGATTTAATTCTCTGCCAGATCACGAGCCGCGCGCACTGGGATTCGTTCGCTGTTCCGCTGGACAATACCGATTGTGAACGCGGTGAGATTGGGCAGCCATGCTTCATTCGTCCGCAACGCCTTTTCAGCGTGGAGCAACACGTGATCCTTCATTCAGTTGGAAAAGTGACGCCGGCGAAATTCGACGAGGTGTTTAAAAAAGCTCGCGCGCTTTTTATCGACTGACTTTTTGATTCTTTCGCCACCCGCCTTCGCTAAAGCTACTGCGTGGCAGGCAAAGATCACAGAGATCACGAAGTCTTACCCAAAGCATTACACTGCATTCTTGGTGTCCTTCGTGGTTAAAATCTTTCCGGTATCCGCAATCTGTTGGTACACTCGAATTCCTACAGACGACTTGTTGACCTACTTCGCCAGCTATGTAGGATAAATCAATATCAACGCTCGGCTTCGCCGTCCTCTACTCGACCCTGGTCCTCTACGCGACGAAGCATCTGCAGCTCAGCGTGAAAGCGGCCACCACGTTGATGGGCGTGTTCGGCGCCTTCAACTACGGCCTGCACCTCTTCGGCGGTTACTTGGGCGGCCGCTTTCTTTCGAACCGCAACCTGTTTGTCGGCGGCATGGCGCTGCAGGTGATCGGCTGCGCGTGCATCGCCACCGGCACGCTCGCGCTGTTCTACGTCGGCCTCGCCCTCTTCCTCACCGGCAGCGGCCTCAATGTCACCTGCATCAACATGATGCTCACGCAGCGCTTCACCCCGGAGGACCCGCGCCGCGAAGGCGCCTTCCTCTGGAACTACGCCGGCATGAATGTCGGCTTCTTCGTCGGATTCAGCGTCGCTGGCTATTTCCAGGCAACCGAGAGCTACTCGAGCCTCTTCATCTTTGCGACGCTCGGCAATTTCGTCGCCATCATCCTCGCCGTGCTTACGTGGAGGATTCTCGCCGACCGCAACACCACACTTCTCGATGCGACGCCGAAGCAGTTCCGGCTGCGCCAAGTCGCCGGCATCGGCATTCTCATAGGAACCGTACCCGTCGTGTGGCTCATGCTCCAGCGGCCGAGCATGACTGAAACGGTGATCAAGGGGATCTGCGCCGCGGTCGCGCTCACCCTCATTTATCTCACGCTTCGCCATTCGGATCGGCGCGAGCAGCGCAACATGACGGCCTACCTGATTCTGACCATCGGCTCGCTGATGTTCTGGTCCCTCTACCAGATGGCGCCG
>QHOV01000002.1 GCA_003218885.1 Verrucomicrobiota bacterium
ATCAGACGGTCTCCACATGTCGTCGCTCACCTTTGCGATCGCCAGCGTATCCTCGCCAACCCCGTATTCAATCCACTTACCGCCCATCATTTCATCTGACACGGTCAATCCAATTACCTCTTCGTAAAACTTCCGTGCTCGCGGGATATCCGTGACCGGAATAGCCACAAATCCGATTTTCTCAATCTTCATGAGTCACTCCTTCCTTCATCAGCCAGTCAGTTAGCAACTGGATTACTTTTGAATCAAACGGCGCTTCCTTACCTTTGAAAGCGTCGGCCAGATTCAAATAATGCTGAAACGTGTGACCCATCTTCGGCACTTCGTACGCGTACGCGTCTCCACCCTTTGCTGAAACATACGCGGCGATCAATTGGTGATCTTCGCGGCTCATGATCCAATCGAACTCGCCACGTAACGCATAGGTTGGCGCAGTCACGCGCGACCACGCAGCGGCGAGATTCAGTTTTTGTAACTGCTGATAAAACGCCAGCGGACGCCCATACAAATGCGCGTGATCTTTTCCTTCTGGCCAAAGATCCGCCAGCTGCGGTTGCTCTTTGAGAATGTCGCCGACCAGGCGGCCTTTGATCAGCCATTCGTAATAAAGTGTTGCTGCTCGTTTCATCATCTCAGTGACTTCCGCGGGCATTTTCCCCATTAACGCGAAGCGTCGCCGTTCGATCTCGAGCATGTGCTCGAACCAGGTCTTGGCCCAACCGCCGACCGAAACGTAGCCGCGCACCCGTGCCTGTTCCGCGTCCAACTCCGGCACAAGCGGCGCGAACCCACCGCCGTTGCTGATTCCAAGAATGAAAACGCGCTTGCTATCCATGAACTCGTAATTCTTCAAAGCGCGAAAGGCAGCCCGATAGCCGCCAAGCTCTGAATCGAAATCTGTCTCCGCGCAAACGCCTTCGCTGTCGCCAACGCCCTGCTTATCGACACGAAACAGCGAGAATTGGTGTAATCGCGCGAGGCTTTGAAAAACAAGTCCGCTGGCGTCTTTCGTGCCCGTCGGCGCTTCAACCGAATCGCAGCTCAACCAACCCGCCACGAAAATGACCGGCAGTTTTCCTTTCGCATTGCGCGGTTTGGTAATGATCGTGCGCAAGCGTTTGCCGTCGGGCGCCGTCACCGAGTCATAGATCACATCGACGTTCGGATAACTTTCGCGAGGCGTCTTCGCTTTGCGCGGAAGTTCCTCCGCGCAAAGCGTCGCGGCGAACGCGAGGAAAAGGGTCGTCGATCTTAACGTCATTTGCGCTTTGCCGCGCTGACTGCTTTTTGCGCCGCATCGGCGAGGTCGTCCGCCGCGATCAGTCCCGACATGTCGGGACTTTCTTTCAACAACTGCTTCCCTCGCTCGACATTCGTTCCTTCCAGACGAACAACCAATGGCACGGACAGTTTTACCGTTTTGGCTGCGTTGATGATCCCGTGCGCAATGACATCGCATCTCATGATCCCGCCGAAAATGTTTACGAGGATCACTTTCACTTTCTTGTCTGCGATCAGGATTTTGAACGCTTCAGTCACCTGCTCTTCCGTCGCGCCGCCGCCTACGTCGAGGAAATTGGCCGGCTCGCCGCCATAAAATTTGATGATGTCCATCGTGGCCATGGCAAGGCCAGCGCCGTTCACGAGGCACGCGATGTCGCCGTCCAGCCCGATATAACTCAGGCCATGCTTTGATGCCTCGACTTCACGTGGATCTTCCTCCGCTGTGTCGCGCAGCGCCGCAATTTCAGGATGCCGATAAAGCGCGTTATCATCAAAGTTGAACTTCGCGTCGAGGGCGAGCACTTTGCCGCTCGTTGTCAGCACCAGCGGATTGACCTCGACTATTGAGCAATCGAACGCAATGAACGTGCGATAAAGTCCTTCAAATAATTTCGAAGCGCTTTTTAACTGGGACGACTCGAAGCCAAGCTGCTTCGCCAGTTTTCGTGTCTGGAATGGTTGCATACCGGCCAATGGATCAATTGGCTCACGGATGATTTTCTCAGGCGATTTTGCTGCGACGGTTTCAATTTCCACTCCGCCTTCCGTGCTTGCGACGATCAAAGGGGCAGCTGTTGCCCGATCGAGCAGAATCGCAAAATAAATCTCGCGCGCGATGTCGGCCGATTCGGCGACCAGCACTTTGTTCACTACGCGACCGGCCGGGCCCGTCTGATGTGTTACCAGGATTTGCCCGAGCATCTTTGCAGCAACTTCGCGAACTTCCTCGGGCGTTTTGCGGACGTGAACGCCGCCTTTGAATCCGTTCTTGAAAGTGCCCTTGCCGCGTCCGCCGGCGTGGACTTGCGCTTTAACGACAATCTCGACGTCGCCCAACTCGCGCGCAATTTGCTCTGCTTCATCCAGTGTCGCGGCGACTCTGCCGCGCGTGGTCGCCACATCGAATTTTTGCAGCAACTCCTTGGCTTGATATTCGTGAATGTTCATTCGCAGATTCCGCGGAGAGTCGAGTAGCCTGCGTAAGACAGATCAGCAAAGATTTTCCTTTTGCAAATTGGCTTGCCGACTTAAAACCGGGCCGACTACGGTGGCAGGCATGACAACCTTCATCAAAATCTCCAGTCTGGTCTTTATCTTCCTTGTCACGATTACCTTGCCAATTGCAGCCGGCACGCCCGAACAAGAGAAGGCGTTCGCCGACAAATATAAAACAGCATTCGAAGGGAAGGAGACCGCGGCGCTTGAATCATTCCTCTACACGCAAGGCGCCGACCCGGGGATTGTCGGTTTTTACAAAATGATGCAGTCAGCCGAAGCCGGAGAGAAAATCTCGAGTATCGAGCTTGTTAATCTCACGCCGGACGACGTGAAAAAAGCGGCCACGCCGATGGATTCGCCCACGGGCGGCAAAGTTTGCCTGACACTCAAACCAACCAAAAAACTGGTCATTAAAATAGAGAAAAAAGACGCAAACGGCAGCTCCACCAGCACCACAGAAAACCTCATTGCCGAGAAAGACGGTAAATTTGTTATTCCCGTTCCGGGCCCGTGTAAGTAACGTCCCGGTAAAATTTGCAGTGCGGTAACGGCCGGCAGTCTGTTTTTCTCTGCAAACAACAAAGCGAGTCGCCATTCACTTCCGTTCCTCGCCGAAAAGAGTGCCTACGGTGCGTTGATCCGCTGGCGGTTCAAGGGAATTAACGAAGTTGCGAAACCGTTCTGAAAAAACTTCAGGTCGAAGTTTCCAATAATGAGCGATGCCCGGCGCGGCGACATAGTGCCGAAGAAGTCCGTGCCAGCCTTCCCATAGTTGCCTGTCCATCAGTCCGTAAACGAAATGAAAATGAATTGTCTCGAACGCTTTCAAGAATTGGTATGCAGCATGAAAAAAGCGCGCCCTCTCCTCGACTGAGAGTGCGCCAATGTCTTCCAGGCCAATTCGCCAGATGCGTTCCAGCTCGGCATTCTCCATCAAAGGTTTGGTCACGTCGCGCAGGGCTGCGGCCGCGGCATCTTGAGTAGCGAGCTTGGCCACGCGCGTGCTCCGATGCACTTGCACGGCCAGATATAGGACGGACAAAACCACGGCAATGGAGCCGACCAATTGCGAGATCGCGCTAATGGCGTCCCAGTTCATGCGTGTGTTATGCCACAAGCCATCCCATAAATGTCATTTGTGAGATGAGCCCTATTTCGGTTCCTCTGCGACTTTCAGAACAATCTTTCCGCGCGTGTGACCAGTGGCAACTTGCTCCTGCGCATTCACCGCTTCCGAAAGCGGGAACGTTTGAGAAACAATTACCCTGATTTTCTTTTCGTCGATCAATTTGCCAATCTCGGTGAGCTCATCGGAATTTGGTTCCACACCAAGCGACGAGCCGTGAATACCGCGTTTATCGAGCTCAGCCTGGTCCGGGCGTGCGACGATCGACACAATGAAGCCGCCTTTCTTTACCACTCCATAGGAACGCGCCAGCGTATCTTTGCCGACCGAATCGAGCACAACATCAACATCTTTCGTAACGTCCTCGAACTTTTGCTTTGTGTAATCGACCGCGACATCTGCCCCAAGTTGTTTGAGCAGGTCCTGATTTCGTGTCGAAGCCGTCGCGATCACTTTTGCCCCACGCGCCTTCGCGATCTGGATCGCGAAACTTCCTACCCCGCCCGATCCACCGTGAATAAGAACGGTCTGCCCCGCGCTTAGCTTCGCGGTGTCAATCAACGCTTGCCATGCCGTCAATGCGACAACCGGTACGGCGGCCGCCTCGACAAAGGTAGTCGATTTCGGCTTTGGCGCCGCTTCGACTTCGGTCGCAACCGCGTAATCCGCATACCCGCCACCGTCCTTCAGATTGAGGTACGCGTACACCGAGTCGCCTGCTTTGAATTTTGTGATATTCGCTCCCGTTTTCTCCACAACGCCTGCGATGTCGTAACCCGGAATGAATGGCAGCGTTATTCCGAAAAACTTCGCATACTTTTCGGAGCGACTCGCGTCGTCCACCGGGTTCACGCCCGCCGCGATCACGCGAACAAGGACCTGGTCTTCCTTCGGCGCCGGTCGTGGCGCGTCTTGGTACTTTAAGACCTCTGGTCCGCCATACTCATGTACTACAATTGCTTTCATGGTTGGTTTGGCCGGCTGCGCAAGCGAAACGCCCAATGGAATCGCCGCTGCCATTATCTCAGCGACCAACGTCCATTGTCTTGCGATTCGCATAATGAGCGAGTGTAAAGCGTGGCTAGTTGGCGAAGACGGCTGACCTCTGACTCTACTGCGCCTTAGTTTCGGTGTGGAAAACACCAACCCATTTCCCACCCTCTTTAACCCATACGCTTCCGCTATTGTAAGTGCCAGAAACGTCCTGGCCGCCGGAAGTGGCGTGTTGCGTCGCTTTATAGGTGATGACGGCGACCTTCGGGTGTGGAAACATTACCTTCACGTCTGCGAATGAGTAGTCGCGTAGATCGGTTTTCGCCATGTCTGCAACTTCCCTATCCAGGGTCTTAACTCCATCGGCATAAACACCGCAGTAATCCTTGGAGAGAAGTGTCTTGAACGCATCAGCCTGTTTATTTTTGTAGGCTTCCCAGGCGGATTTTTCCAAATCACCTATCGCCGATTCGTTGGGAGCCGCTTTGCCCGAGTTCGGTGGACTCGCCTGACCGAAGCAAATCGGGGCTATTGCGATTAACGTGATACAACAAAGAATGAATTGCTTTTTCATAACCAAGTCTTAGCCCGCTCGTGGACTGTTCGTCCAGCCTTTTTCCGATCGCTGTTATTCGGCTTCTGACCTCCGACTTCTGATTCCTGACTTTCATCCTTCCGTTCACTCAGCCAGAGGCAAAGGCGGTTCCGGCGCAGGCGGTGCAGGTGACAAGATCGGCAAAAACTCTGGTGGCACGAAGCTGGCCCACACATCGTATTCGGGCCCGAACTGGCGCAGAAACAAAAGCGAAAATGAACGAAGCAAAACAAAGACTGGTAGCAAAATCACGGTTCCGATATAAGGAATCGCAGCGATGCAGCAGGTCGCGCAAGTAACAAGGCATGCGACGATGGCCGTGGCTAAGGCCAGAACAATCAAAAACAAACAATACAAAAGGATTTCACCCGGCTGCGCTGCAACTAACCTGGCAACAATACCAAAGGATTTAGAGGCGCGGCAGCGCTGTATGTACATGACGGGAACGATGAAATTCGCCATCAACGACCATATCAGAACGAGAAGAATCACCAGAAATGCCCACGCGGCGATCGCCGATATTAGATAAATGTTAAGCTGATCTCGGTGTACGAAAAAGTAGTATCGGCCTTTGACCACGAGGAGGATGAGCGGCACCCCAAGCAACACCGCGAAGGCAAAAAGCCCGAGGCCGACCGCTAGCGAAAACAAAAAGTAGCTGTTCCCCTCTTTTTGGAAGGCGCGCCATGGTTCTGCAATTGCGCCGCGGTTCTTGACAACGCAGTCGATAAACATGAAGCGGCCGCGTGCTCGCAGCCAGGTAAACACGACAATGAGAACAAGAACGAATAAAATCAGAACGCAGACGCCTATAACGAGAATCGAATGCGGAATTTGGCTGATTGCCTCATTTAGCTTCTGCACATCTTCGCGGCGGTTGTACTGATAGTTCAAAGCGCCGCTACCCAGGTTCGCTAGCCACGCGGCAAAGCCAATCACAAACCATTTCTTTACGTCAAACGGCTGAAAAAGAATCCTCTTCATCAATTCAAAAGCTTCTCCAAACGGTTTGAAGATTTCGATCTTTGGTTCGCTTCCGTTCATGTGCCGCATTCTGAAACGCTTTGCGTGAGCCGATCAATCCCGAAAACGCACCAAGAAACCAAGGTTGGGGGGCGGGCAGTCCTCTGTACGTCGGTTGGGTCCGGGGCGGCGCGCACGGAGTGACACGCGCTGCCGATTGATTGATTACGCGAGCGCCGCATGTTCAGAGAAATGCTTGACGCGAAACGAGAATTTCACCACGCGCAGCGCCGCTACCCCATTGGCGCCGAAGTAATCGGCAAAGATCAAACGCATTTTCGTGTTTGGGCGCCAAGAGCCCGAGAAATTGATGTTGTTTTGGAAGACGGCGCTCGCTCGAAGCCAATCTTCTATGCGCTAACATCGGAACCAGGCGGATATTTTTCCGGCGCTGGCAACGCCGGCGCGGGCACACATTACCGGTTTCGAGTAAATGCCGGAGAAAACTTTTATCCTGATCCAGCATCGCGCTTTCAGCCGGAAGGACCACACGGACCCTCTTGCGTAGTCGATCCACGGCAATTTCGATGGGCGGACACGAATTGGCCAGGCCCCGCACTCGCGGGGTTACAGGGCCAAATCATCTACGAAATGCACATCGGCAGTTTTACGAAGCAAGGAACATGGCGCGCTGCGTCGGAGCAGTTGCCCGAGCTCGCACGCATCGGGATTACGGTGATCGAGATGATGCCAGTCGCAGAGTTCCCGGGGAAATTCGGCTGGGGTTATGATGGGGTAAATCTTTTTGCACCGTCGCATTTGTACGGAACACCGGATGACTTGCGCGCATTCATCGACCGTGCCCATTCGTTAGGGCTCGCCGTAATTCTTGATGTCGTTTACAACCACTTCGGACCCGACGGAAATTATCTCGGTGTTTTTTCTGATAATTATCTGGTTCGCGAAAAGGGAAACGAATGGGGGGATGCGATCAATTTTGATGGACCTAACTCGGGACCAGTCCGGGAATTCTTCATCACGAACGGGCGTTACTGGATTGAGGAATTTCAGTTCGACGGATTCCGTTTCGACGCGACACATGCCATTCGCGATCAAGCCGACGAATACATCATCGGCGCTGTCGGACACGCCGCGCGGGAGGCAGCCGGTTCGCGCTCGATTCTTCTAATCGCAGAGAACGATCTGCAGGAAGCGAAGATGGCGCGGCCGCTTAACGAAGGTGGCGACGATTTGGACGGGATGTGGAATGACGATTTTCATCACAGCGCTGTCGTGGCACTGACCGGCCGCAACGAAGCTTATTACGGCGATTATCTCGGGGCGCCGCAGGAATTTATCTCTGCGGCAAAATACGGTTTTCTTTATCAGGGCCAGGCGCTCTCATGGCGACAAGCGTTGCGCGGAACCTCGACCCTCGGGATTGCTCCAGAGGTTTTTGTTTGCTTCATCGAGAACCACGACCAAATCGCGAACACCGGACCAGGCCAGCGATTGCGCTCGCAAACTTCACCGGGACGTTACCGCGCCATGGCCGCTCTCCTTTTGCTTGGTCCCTGGACGCCGCTGCTGTTTCAGGGAGAAGAATTCGGCGCCTCCAGCCCGTTTCTATTTTTCGCGGACGTCGGAGATGCTTCCGTGCGCGAAGCGACTCGGAAAGGTCGCGCTCAATGGCTGGCGCCGTTTTTATCGCTGAGCGAGGAAGAAGCGCTGAGAAGCTTGCCGGCGCACGATGATCCGCAGGTGTTCGCCCGCTGCAAACTGGATTTTTCCGAACGCGAGAAGAATCGCCAGCTTTACAATCTCCACATCGATCTTTTGAAATTGCGGCGAGAAGACTCACGCTTTCGCCAGCAAATTCCCGGCGGCATCGATGGCGCAGTATTAGCGCCGGCGAGTTTTGTTCTCCGATATTTTGCGAAGGACAACGACGATCGACTGCTGGTGGTGAACTTTGGAGAGAGCCAGATCATGTACCCCGCTCCCCAACCTCTGCTCGCGCCGCCGTCGGGTTACCGATGGGAAACACTTTGGACGACCGAGTCGCCACGCTACGCTGGCGCGAGCGCAGCTCTGATCGCCACTCCTGAGCAATGGGTTCTGCCGGCCGAATCTGCTGTAGCGGTGCGACCGTGCACGTCCGCAAATCACGCCAATTGACGCAAATAAAGATGCCAAAAACGTCCGTTAACGTAGGCTGGGAAGCCCTGTTCCTGTTTGAATCATCGCGTCTATTCGCGTGATTCGCGGGCTCATAACGTTGGCCTATCGCGGCAACGCGGTTGCGCTGGCGGGTTCGCAGCGCATAACTTCCGCCGATGAAATTCGTCTGTCTCAATGTTGCAATCGGCGTGTTCTCAATCGCCGCATCTGCGCAGGAAAACACTACACCACCGCCGAGAGTCTATCCGGTCGCGTTGCCAAACTACGACGAGGAGACTGCCACGCGGTTACAAATTTTTTTGGACAACAGCGATTTCGGTCCGGGAAAAATCGACGGCAGAATGGGCGAATTTTTTCGAAAGGCGCTCATCTCATACAAGCACGCGCGCGCCATGCCGAAGACCGGCGCTGTCGATCAGTGGATGCTCGATCAAGTGCCCGTCACTTACACGACCTACACAATCAGAGATGAAGACCTGAAATTCATCGGAGATGTGCCGAGCAGTCATGCAGAGCAGGCGAGATTGAAATGGCTGCCTTACACCTCGCTGCTGGAATTCGTGGCCGAGCGTTATCATTCCGCCGAGGCGTTCATCCAAAAACTTAATCCCGGCAAAAATTGGGAACATCTTCGGCCAGGCGAAACTCTCAAGGTGCCGAATGTTTTGCCCTTTGAAGTTGAAAAGTTCACGGAGGGCAAAGTGCCCGAAAATCCTGCGTTCGCCTCTCGCAAAGTTTTCGTCGACACGTCCGAGCATTTGCTGGAGGTCTTCGACCACGATCAGCTCGTCTGTGTTTTTCCAATTACGCCTGGATCTAAAACGCTTCCAGCACCGGTGGGCACATGGAAAATTCTCGGCGCGACTGTCTGGCCGTGGTTCCGCTACGACGAAGGGATGCTCAACTACGGCGTGCGCACCGAGAACTACTACAACCTGCCGCCGGGTCCGAACAATCTCGTTGGGATTCTCTGGATGGGTCTAAACAAACCGGGCATCGGGATTCACGGCACCAACAATCCCGAAACAATTGGCCGCGCCGCAAGTCACGGCTGCATTCGACTGGCAAACTGGGACGCTGCCAGGGTGAAAGACCTCGTCAGCGTCGGCAACACTGTGATTATTTTTTAGGTGGAACGCGCGTTGTCCTCAACGCGTTGGCTGCGAGGCTTTGCCGTCTAATATTTGCACCTTCGGCGATTCTTTTGCCATCGTCTTCGGGAGAAGCCGATCCACCTTCCCGAGATTTCTTGAAAAAATTTCGCGCGGAATCGCGCCTTCAAACGTCTAGGCATTAGATCGCAACAAAATGGATGCCAGCGAACGCGAACAATACCGGGCGGCCATTCACGGCGATCGGGAGGCATTTGAAATGATTATACGCACGCACAGCCGTGCCCTTTTCGCCATCGCTTACGGCATTCTGCAAAACCGCGAGGAAGCAGAAGACGTAGTGCAGGACTCGCTGGTCAAAGCCTGGAAAACGCGCTGGCGTGTGCGCGACCCAGAAAAGTTTCCCGCCTGGCTTGCCACGATCGCACGATACAGGGCGCACGATGTTTTTCGCAAACGCCGCACTTTTCCATTTTCAGAAGACATAATCGAATCGGTCGAACGGGAGCCGACGGACACGACCACCTTAGATCGACAACTACATTCCGCGCTCGCGGCTTTACCGGAGCTTCATCGAGCTGCGCTGACTCTGCGTTACTTCGAAGAGATGGATTATCGCACAATCGAAAACACGCTGGGCCTGACCAATGGCGCGCTGCGCGGAATTCTCGGCCGCGCCCTCGCTTCGATGCGTAAACAACTTCGCCCCGCCCTCGCTTCAATGGATTAAACGTATGGCAACCATTCACGACGAAATCGACAACTGGCTCGCCGCCGATCTTCACGGTGAACTCTCCGATGAGGAACGCAGCGCGCTTCACACGCACCTCGTCGATTGCGCTGCCTGCCGGAAAACTCATCAAGAAAACAAACTCATGAACAAAATTCTGGAAGACACTCTTGCTCAGGAAAAAGCCGATCCGGCTTTCGAACAGCGCATGCTGGCCGGCTTCAGGCAGCGCATCCCGCAAAGGAGCGGACTTGTAAAGTTGCTCGGCGATCTCATGCACTTTCGCCCGGTGCAAATCACCGCGGTCGCTGCCATTCTTTTGGTCCTGGTTGAGGTCGGTCGCGTCATTACGGGCGAAAACCCGGCTCTGCCGCGCAAGCGCGAACGCTATGTTGAAAACGCCCAAGTACCCGAGCTCCCACGGCCGGCGTCGGTGCCGGCTCAAGCCGGCGGTTTAGCCAAATCAGACGAACTTGCCGCGGGCCGATCAAAAGGCGAGCGGAGGATCGTCACCGGATCAGATATTGCGACTGCTGAACAAGCCGCAGCCAAGCCGGCAGAAACACCTGCCCCGGAGGTGGGCAATCGCAAACTGATTCGCAACGCGACTGTCCAGCTTGAGATCGGCAGCTTTGATAACGCGGTGCAAAAGATCACTGCATTTGCGAACGAAGAACATGGATACGTCGCGACGACAAGTTCCGAGAAACAGGCAAATGGAAAATTGCGTGGCCAGGTTATCGTCAAAGTGCTGCCGGAAAATCTGGATCGTTTCCTGCAAAAGGTTCGCGGGCTTGGCGAGTTGAAGAACCAGACACTTGGCACGGAAGACGTGACCAAGGCATACTTTGACACGGATGCCCGGCTGAAAAACGCGCATGTGATGGAGCAGCGCTTGATCGACATGCTGAAAACGAAGACCGGGAAGGTCGCCGACTTGCTCCAAGTGGAGAAGGAACTCAGTCGCGTGCGCGAAGAGATCGAGAAGATGCAGGGCCAGTTGAAATACTGGGACTCACAGGTGCAATTCGCCACGGTGACGATTTCGCTCGCAGAAAAGGACATGGAAGAACCGGCAGCGTTTCTGCTGAAGGAACGCGCTCAACTCGCGCTTTATGCGCCGGATGTGGAGAAGATTTACAACGACATTAAAGCACTGGCGTCGCAGAGAGTGCAGATCACGAACGCGCAACTGAACCGCGACTATTCCGGACACATCTCGGCGCGCGTGAGCGTGTTGATCGCACCGGAAGAAAGCGACGCCGTCATCGCACGAGTGAAAGACTTTGGTCGTGTGGAAAATTTCCAGGCGCAAACGGAACGCATCGCGCAGGGCGGCAGCGGCATGTCCGAGAATGCGAAGACGCGGGCAAAGGAACTTCGCACTCTGGCCGAGAAGCAGAATGGGCGCGTCCGTAGTTCATCCTTCAGCCGCGATCCAGACGGGCGCGAATTCGCAAATGTGATATTGCGCGTGCCGATGAAGAATTACAACGTCCTCATGCAATCACTCGATTCGTTAGGCAAAGTCGAAAACGTAAGCGTCCAGCGTCAGGACCGCCCGGGCGCACAGATCGATGAAGCAAACGCGCCGGCTGACATCTCGATCCAGGTTTACAGGCAAGGCAACATCGTTTCGCACGAGAGCGGTCTGCTCGCCACGCTGCGACGCACACTGGCACAAAGCGCTGGCGCCATCATGTGGAGCTTGCGCATGATCGGTGTGGCAGTCGCCTTTCTCGCACCATGGGTGGTTGCGATCGTGGCGGCAATCTGGATAACAAAACGCGTAATTCACGTGCGACGATAGGTGGAACGCGTTGTCCTCAATGCGTTGTTAATCTAGGCGGCAAAGCCGCAATTATTTTGCCATCGTCTTTGGAAAAGCCGATCCACCTACGTGCACCGCACCGAATCATTCTTGCCCGTTGTGCAAACGAGTCATACGTTCTCTATGTTTCCCAAGGAGGCTTCCGATGAAAGCTCAAGGCGGTATCAGCTATAGCAACGCGGCGGTCGCCGCGACCCCGAAACATTTGCTCCAGTTCGCTGTCGATCAGCGTTACGACGACTACACATCGGTCGATCATGCGGTCTGGCGATTCATCATGCGCCAGAACATTTTTTTTCTAAGAGAGTACGCACATAAAGTTTATTTCAAGGGTCTTCTTAATACGGGCATCTCCTTCGAGCGCATTCCGCGCATCGAAGAGATGAACGATATTCTGGCGAAGATCGACTGGGGCGCCGTGGCCGTGGACGGGTTCATTCCGCCGGCGGCGTTTATGGAATTCCAAGCTTACAAAGTGCTGGTGATCGCGTGCGACATGCGCCAGATCCATCACATCGAGTATACGCCCGCGCCGGACATTGTGCACGAGGCCGCCGGGCACGCGCCGATCATTGTCGACCGCGAATACTCAAAATATTTACAGCGCTTCGGAGAAGTTGGCGCAAAGGCGATGTCGTCCAAGAAAGACTTCGAATTGTACCAGGCGATCCGACACCTGTCGATCCTGAAGGAGCGACCGAACGCGGACCCGAAAGAAGTCGAGGAAGCGCAAAAGCTAGTCGAACATCGACAGAAAACTTTGGGCGAACCTTCTGAAATGGCGCTGCTCTCGCGTTTGCACTGGTGGACGGTCGAATACGGACTGATTGGCACGCTGGAGAATCCGAAGATTTACGGCGCTGGATTGCTTTCATCGATTGGCGAATCGGTCTCATGCCTTGAGCCGGCAGTGAAGAAGATCTCCTACTCCATAGACGCGATGAATCAGCCGTTCGATATCACCACTAAACAGCCGCAGCTTTTTGTCTGCCGCGATTTCCAGCACCTCAAAGATGTGCTGGAAGAATTTGCGAGCAAAATGGCCTATCAAGTTGGTGGACTCGAGGGCATCAACAAAGCCATCGAATGCAAGAATGTCGCCGCCTGCGAATATTCGTCTGGCTTGCAGGTCAGCGGAGTTTTCACCGAAGTCATCACAGACGAAGCAGATTCACCGATTTATCTACGGACAACCGGCAAGACGGCGCTCGCCTTTCAGAACAAAGAGCTCGAAGGCCACGGCATCGATTATCACAAGGAAGGCTTTGGTTCGCCCGTCGGAAAATGGAAACAACCGTCTACATCGCCGGAACTGCTCACCAATGATCAGCTGCATGCGCTCGGAATTGTTGAGGGCAAGAAGGCAAAGCTGGAGTTCGTCAGCGACATCGTTGTTTCGGGCAGGGTCGACAAAATCTTGCGACGCGAAGGGAAATTACTGTTGATCACATTCTCAAATTGCAGCGCAAAATACGGCGACCGCGTCTTGTTCGATCCCGACTGGGGGACGTACGACATGGCAGTCGGCGAGCGAATCAGTTCCGTCTTTAATGGCGCGGCAGACAAGGACGCCTACAATCAAGTCGCGCTCGTTCCGAAGGAGCGCACTATTAAAGTCCCATCGGACGCAAAGCGAAAACGGCTCGAGAACTTGTACGCGCAAGTGCGAAAGATTCGCGAGAGCAAGGCGGGTTATGAACGGCTTGGCGAAATCTGGGAGACACAGCAAGCCGAACATCCTGAAGACTGGTTGTTGTCGATGGAAATTTTCGAGATCCTCAACACCACTGATCAACAGCCTGGACTGAAGGTGAGAATCGAGAAATTCCTGAACGGGAAGAAAGCCAAGACCAAAGATCTCTCCACCCTAGTCAGCT
>QHOV01000188.1 GCA_003218885.1 Verrucomicrobiota bacterium
ATGCGAAATCACATGCGCGATTCGCTTGCCATGGAAGAAATAGTGCAAAGCGATGACCTCGACTGGACGATCGCTCGGCCTCCGCGTCTCACTCAGGAGGATTATTCGACCTATCGAAGCCGGGAGGGCGCTGCGCCCAAGATGGGTTTTACTGTTTCTCGCAAAGCGGTCGCGGCATTCATGCTCGAAGCGATCGAGCAAAAGAAACACGTCCGCAAAATCGTGGGCATCGCGAAATAACGATTGGCCGTGACGCGCCGAATGATTCTGATCCAACGAGACTAAAGTTCGTCTCGGCGACGCGCCGAGACCAGGTCGCGGCGGCGACCGCTCCCCACAATGCAACTATTGTGCGTTGGCGCGAAGTCGGGACGCGACGAGATTTTCGGCCCCGCCGGCGACGATCAGTTCCTGCGCTGCGGGACTAAGCTGCGGGAAGGAGAATGATTTTCCGTCGACACTGAGAATCGATTTGGCGTAGTCGATCGTGATTTCTGGTCCAACCGTCGTCGGCGCAGGATCTTTTAGCGTCGCGCGCAAATGCGTTACTAACTGGGGGCACTCGAATACCACGAAGCCGTTGTTGAACGCGTTCCGCTTGTACGTTTCCGAAAAACTGCCGGCGATGACGCACGGGATTCCTTTGTACTTCAGCGCGGTCGCTGCCTGCTCCCGACTGGAACCGCTTCCAAAGTTCAGTCCGCCCACAACGACGTCGCCTTTTTGATACAGCGTGTTGAAGTTTGGATCGTAATTTTCGAATGTGACCGCAGCCATTTGCTCCGGCGTCATATCGTCGCGATAAGTGTGTTTGCCGGCGTAAATACCGTCGGTGTTCAAATTATCTTTGTCGATGAACAGAACGCGACCGCCCACGCTCGATGGAAAACCTTCCATGAACTCGACGGATGCTGTCGATCGTGTTTTCCGTTCCGGTCGTCGAACAGCAGTGCCCGCAGGGCGTTCAGCAAAATTCGTTGGCGCGCAAATGAATCCAGCCAGCGCACTGGCTGCTACGACCGCGGGCGAAGCCAGATAGACGAAGGCCTCGCGGTCGCCCATGCGACCTTTGAAATTGCGATTCGTGGCGCTGATCGCCGTTTCGCCTTTTTGCACTAGGCCGCGACCCAGGCCGATGCATGCTCCGCAGCCGGGCGGCAGCGGAATTGCACCTGCGCTGATTAGCGTTTGCCAATCGCCATTCGATTCAGACCGCGCCTGCACTTCGGCACTCGCGGGTGCGAGATAAAATTCGACGCCTTGGGCGACGTGTCCGCCTCGACTGCGCACAACTTCAGCCGCGTCGTGCAGATCTTCAAAGCGCGCGTTCACGCACGAGAGGAGATAGGCTTTTTGAATCGCCACGCGTTTCCGTTCCATCTCTGGCAGCGACACCATCGTTTTGACTTCGTTAGGCCCGGACACATGCGGAACGACAGTTGCGAGATCCAGTTCAAGCTCGATCGCGTAATCTGCGTCAGCGTCAGCACTCAATTCGGTGCGGTTTTTCCACCATTCGTCGATGTCTTCGTTCGTGTAGCCGGAGCGACTCTTCGGGCCACGGATTCCCGGCCGTTTCGGATTCGTGAACTCCGGCACACGCGAGCTCAGATAGTCCACCGTTACTTCATCGAATGGGAACACACCTGCGAGCGCGCCCCATTCGGTGGTCATGTTGGCGATGGTCATGCGCGCGGACATGGGAAGGTTAGCCACGCCATCGCAGACAAATTCAACAGCGTGATTGAGCACCTCGTCTTTGTTGAAGAGTCCGCACAACGCGATGATAACGTCCTTGCCGACGACGCCGGGCGAAAGATTTCCTTTGAGCATCACTTTGGCGACTTTCGGAACTTGCCACCACGTTACGCCAGTTGCCCAAATACTTGCCGCGTCCGTGCGCACGACCGGCGTGCCGAGCGCGGCCACTGCACCGTATAAATTCGAGTGCGAATCGCTCGCCACCACCATCGCACCGGGAACAACGTAGCCCTGTTCCACCATCACCTGGTGCGAAATGCCGGTTCCTGCTGGATAAAAATCGATGCCGTGCTCCGCGGCAAACGTCTCGATCTTCTTGTATTTCGCGAGATTTTCCGGCGACGTATTTTGAATATCGTGATCGATCGCGAACACAGGCTGCACCGGATCAGTGATTTTCGTCGCGCCGATCTGCTTGAACTTCGGGATCACCGCGCCCGTGTTATCATGCGTCATCACGTGTCGCGGACGAATCGAGATGAAATCACCGCTGCGCACCACCGTCCCCGGAGCAAGTCCATCCGCGTGGCGCGCCGCAATCTTTTCAACCAGCGTCAGGCCCATATTAAAGTTTCCTCCGAACAGGTTTGCCCGCGAATCACGCGAATCACACTAATAAATGGGCTAGAAAATCCGCGTCAATTCGTGTGTTTCGCGGGCACGTCCTGGAATCTCACCCCGTCACTTTTTCGCAGCGCGCTTGCCGAGCAGCTTGGCAATGTCGAAGTCCACAAAATCAGCGTGATGAAAAATGATCGATTCGATCGACCGCTCCATCTTGTCGCCTTCGTGACTGTGCGTGGCAATGATGTGGAGGACTTCGCCGGGAATGCCGTGCTTGTAAGCAAGTGCGACGCCGCTGAATGGATGGCGCACTTGCTGTCCGAATTTTCCCTGGATCACTTTGCCCGAAGCGTCTTTGTCGTACTCGAGCGGTTTGCCCACGTCGGCTAGGAGAGCGCCCGCGATCAGATAATCGCGCTGAATGGGAATGCCGCAGCGGAATGATTTCTCCAGAATATCGGCGATGGCAATGCATTGTCGGGCACACGAGTTCAGGTGCTCGACGAAAGTCATGTCGATATCGCCGGCTAGCAGCGTGAATTTCACTGCGCGCAACTCGTCAAGGGTCCAGCCCTTCCCGCCGCAGCCCGTAGTGATCGCTTCGTTCCACGCCGCCGCCACTTTTTCACGCAACGACTTGTCCTTGATCCTCTTCAAGCTGGGAAAAAGTTGCGCGATTTGAGTGACGCTATAGCTGGTTCGTTGGGTTGCTGTCATGGTAGTGACATCGATTCTAATTCATGATTAACCACTAATGAACACGAATGGACACGAATAGCGGAAAGTTGTTGGCCAAATGAGAAGTTTTTCAAATTGTCGGCTGTGCCATCGAGGTTCTTAACGCGCTTGGTCACGGGCTGCTTGAGAAGCCGTACGAAAATGCCTTGGCAGTCGAGTTTGGTTTGCGACCCATTCCTTTTCGGCAGCAGCCGGTCTTCGACGTCCTCTAGATTCTACACCACCGATTATCGGAGCCAGTCGTACAAAGAGGCGGCCAAAAAGGAGTCTGCCCCAAAAACAGCCGAGGCCGGCGAAAAATCCGCCGCCTCAAAGGAAACTGCGAAAGGTACTTCGCCGGGCCAGACGAAAACGACTGAGAAGGGATCAGCAAAAGAATCTTAGCAGGCGGCAAAAGATCGCCAGATCTCTTCAGACGCTTTCGCAAAAATGACAGCGGCGTTGCTTTTTCGCCGCATCTTGTGCTGCCGTAATTCGTTGACAAACATGCGACGTAGTGTGGTAGAAGTGAGCGCGGGAATATCGGTGCCGGGCGCATGAAATCTTCGACTTGGATTTTTTTATTTCTCGTCGTCAGCTTGTGGGGTGGGGTTCTTCCGGCAAACGCGCAGGTCAACGTTACACAGGAGCACAACAATCCTTCCCGCGACGGCGTTTACATCGACGCCGCGTTTACGCCGACTGCTGCGGCAAACCTGACGCGGGATCTTGGCTTCGACGGCACAATCGTAGGCAACGTTTACGCTCAGCCACTTTACATCGAAGGCGGCCCGAACGGGCCGATGGTCATTGCTGTGACCGAATCGAACAATGTTTATGCGCTCAACGCCACTACCGGCATGGTGATCTGGCAGCACAACCTCGGTCCGCCTGTGCCACTGTCCGAGCTGTTTTGCGGAAATATTGATCCAGTAGGCATCACTGGGACGCCCGTGGTCGATCTCGCCTCCCGATCACTTTTCCTGGACGCGTTGATCGAGGGCCCAACCAAGAAGCATTTCATCTATTCGCTGAACGTGGACACCGGTGCCACGAATGCCGGCTGGCCGGTGGATGTGAACGCCACCGCCACTTACAACGGCATGACTTTTACTTCGCTAATTCAGGAAGAACGCGGAGCACTGGCTCTGGTGAATGGGATCGTATACGTCTCCTACTCCGGATACGTGGGTGACTGTCAGAATTATCACGGGTGGGTTGTGGGCGTGGATATCAACAATCCCTCCAACGTGGGTGCGTGGGCGACGACCGCGATCGGCGGCGGCATTTGGGGGCATGGCGGCGTTGCCAGCGACGGCACTAATATGTTCGTGGTCACTGGGAATACCTTTAACACGGGTGGCATTTGGATGGGTGGCGAAGCAATTATCCGCTTGCAGGCTGGGCCGACTTGGACCGGTCAGCCGACCGACTACTGGGCGCCTACCAACTGGCTCTCGCTCGACAACAGCGACACTGATCTTGGCGGTGTCAGCGCCACGGTGATCGATGTGCCCGGCGCGAACCCTTCGCAGCTTGTGCTTGCTCTCGGCAAAGATGGCAATGCGTACTTGGTTAACCGGAATAACCTCGGCGGTATCAATAGTCCCGTGGCCCAAGGGAACGTGGGAGGGATTAACAGAGGGACATCGGCTGTCACTTACCACACTAGCCAGGGAGCATATTTTGGTTTTCATAACGACGCGGGCGCGATCTCGGCCTACAAAGTTACTGCGACAAATCCGCCCACGATCGTGAGTGGTTGGAGCGTAGGCCAGAGCGGTCGAGGCTCACCCTGGGTTACAACGACTGATGGCACAAACAATTTTATTGTATGGGTGGTCGGCACTGGAACCGGAGGGGATCACCGCCTGCACGGCTACAACGCGGATACGGGCGCGGTCATTTATGCCGGCGGCGGGGCTAACGAATTGATGAGCGGCACCCGGCAGTGGAACACTGGGATGGTTGCTCGCGGTCGGATTTACTTCGGCGCCGACAACAGAGTCTAT
>QHOV01000189.1 GCA_003218885.1 Verrucomicrobiota bacterium
CGATACGAATCCGAAAAAGGGGCGCGAATCATTGGACTTTGCAATTTCCTCTACCGCGCGACCGGCCGCCCACCACTCCGCGCCCAACTCCGCTGGAAGCGGACTGCGCTGTGGAAGGTAATACATTTCGCTGCGTTCCCCCATTGGTTGCTCCAGGAAATCGAATGCCGGATGCTCGCGAGCGAGCCATGAACCGTAGTCATCACCTTCGCGCGCAGGCGGATGGTACGTCTCTTCACTGCGCCACATCGTTTCGTACCCTACGTCTTCATCCCATGGATAAGTGTGGAATTTTCCGATTCCAAACGTGCGGTACCCGAGGTGCGACATCACGCGAGCGAGATACGGTCCGCAACGCGCTTCCATTTCTTTGGCCTGGCCGGCCACAGGATCTGCCTTTGCATTGCTGAAGACGCGCGTCGTCGCCGCGTCGCAACCAGTCCGAATCGTATAGCGTGCGGCGACGCAAACTGGGCATGTAGCGTATGCATTTGAAAAGGCAATTCCTCTTCGCACCAGGCGATCGAGGTTCGGCGTGTAAATATGGGAGTTGCCGAGCGCAGCGATCGTATCGAATCGCTGCTGGTCGGTCATGATGAACAATATGTCCGGCCGGGTTGATGACATTTTATTGAAGGTCCCGCGCGAGCGTGTGAATTGCTAACCGTTTGTGATCTCGTTACCGGTCAGGCGCCGGAATGCTTCGAGATATTTGGCGGAAGTTTTTTCGATAACATCCTTTGGCAGGCGTGGGGCAGGCGGGGTCTTGTCCCAGTCGAGCGTCTCCAGATAGTCGCGCACGAATTGTTTGTCGAAACTGGGTGGGCTCTGTCCGACGGCGTATTGGTCCTTGGGCCAAAAGCGTGAAGAGTCCGGCGTGAGGCATTCGTCGATCAAAAGCAAATCTCCATCGACAGTGCCAAATTCAAATTTCGTATCCGCGACGATTATTCCTCGCTGCCCGGCGTGATCGCGTCCGCGCGAATAAATTTCGAGGCTTAGCGCGTTCACGCGGTCTGCGAGTTCCTCACCGAGAATCTGGGCGCATCGTTTCATGTCGATGTTCTCGTCATGACCTTCTGCTGCTTTCGTCGCGGGCGTAAAGATTGGCTCCGGTAATTGCGACGCCTGCTTTAGTCCGGCTGGAAGCTCAATACCGCAAACGCTCTGCGATTGCTCATATTCTTTCCAACCAGAACCAGCGAGATAGCCGCGCACCACACATTCCACTGGCAACGGTTTCGTTTTCTTTACAATCATCGAACGTCCGGCCAGTTGTTCGCGGAACGGCTGCAATTCCTTTGGGAACTGCTCGACATCTGCCGTGACAAAGTGATTCTTGATGTCGTCGAAGCGGTTGAACCAGAACGCGGAAATTTGGTTCAGCACCGCGCCCTTGTACGGAATCGGGTCGGGCAGGATCACGTCAAAAGCCGAGATGCGATCCGTGGCCACAAAGAGCAGTGTCTCGCCGAGGTCAAAAACTTCGCGCACCTTCCCGCTGCGCAGTTTTTGGATTCCGGGTAGCTCGATTGAGGATTGCGTAGCGATTTCCATGGGCAAATGCTCAACGTTCAACGCTCAACTTTCAACTCGCTTGCTGTTTTGTCATGTCGAGCGAAGTCGAGACGTCGCTGGATTTAATTTCGAGAGATTTGATTCGCTCACTTCCCGTTCGCTCAGCCTCTGGTCTTCTCCTCTATGTCGCGGCGTCCCCAGCCGCTCCATTCTCGACTTCGCTTGGAATGATAGGGTAACTGGGGGTTGGACGCTGGGCGTTTGGCGTTGGACGTTGAATTCCTTCTATGGCCGGAATCGTTATCAAACCGCGGGCGCGAATATTGCACGGACACGATTGGGTGTTTTCCAGTGAAGTCCTGAAGGTCTTTGGAAATCCCGCGGACGGCGATGTGATCTCACTCAAGGACGGTAAGGATCGCCTGATCGGCAGCGCCATTTACAATTCGAAATCACAAATTGTGGCGCGCCGTTTCTCCCGACGCCGGCAGGATCTCGACCTTGATTTCTTCCGGCGCCGCATCGCGCAAGCCTCTGAGTATCGCGACCGACGCAAAGTGGATCCAAAACTGCGTCGCGTTGTGTGGAGCGAGAGCGACGGTTTGCCCGGCGTGATCATCGACCGCTACGGCGATCATCTCGTTTTGCAAACGCTCACGCTGGCGATGGACATGCGAAAGGATTCGATTGTGATGACGATTGAAGACGTTTTTTGTAGGGCAAGCGCTTCGCTTGCCGGAGCTGAACGACTGGCAAGCGGGGCGCCTGCCCTACAAGCATTCACCATTATCGAACGAAACGACGCGCCGGTGCGCAAAGCAGAGGGATTGGAATTACGTAAAGGCATTTTGCGCGGAACCGCTTCGCAAATCGTGATCAAAATCGAAGGCGTAAAGCTTGAACTCGATCTTTTACATGGTCAAAAGACCGGTTTCTATCTCGACCAACGACATAACTATGGAATCGTCGCGGAATACGCCCGCGACCGGCGCGTGCTGGATTGCTTCACAAACCAGGGAGCGTTTGCGCTGACGTGCGCGCGTGCCGGCGCCGCGGAAGTGATCGGTGTTGAAGAAAGCGCCGAGAACATCGCCGTCGCGAAGCGAAACGGCGCCCGCAACGAACTCAATGCGCGATGGATCGAGCAAGATGTCTTTCAATTCCTGCGCGCGGCTGAAAAAGCGGGAGCACAGTACGATCTGATTGTTCTCGATCCACCGTCGTTTACAAGGACCAAGAGCGGCCTGCGCGACGCGTTGCGGGGTTATCGGGAATTGCACATGCGCGCATTCAAGCTGTTATCGAAAGATGGGTTGCTGGCGAGCTTTTCATGCTCGCATCACGTAAGCGACGCGGCATTCTCGGAAACGATCACTGATGCGCTTGTGGATGCGCGACGTTCTGTACGACGACTGCGCCGGTTCGAGCAGGCACCTGATCATCCAGTTCTGCCTACGATTCCCGAAACAGAATATTTCAGGGGTTTTCTTCTGGAGATGATGCCGGGGCGCTGACACTTCAACCTTGAACCACAAGTCGCTCCGTTTCGGAGATCAAAAATTTCGCACGTTGTTGATCGAAATCTCTGGAATTCTCAAACGAGCCACTTAATATCCGCTACGGCGAGCCCGGACGGCGTCGCGATTTGTCATGCCAGAAAAAGATCGACCGTTTGAACAAATGCTCGAGTTGAACGACGACGAAGCACTCTCTGCCGAGCATCTGGACTCGCAGGTGCAAAAAGCGCAGGACCAACTGCTGCAGCTCAAGCGCCAGCAGGAGCAGATCGAAAAGCAAAAACGCGAGCTAGAAGAATTAAGCCGTCGTCAGGAGGAATTGGAACATGGCCGGACGGAGATGACCGATAAGCTGACGCGTGCGCTGGTCGTGCTGGAGCGTGACGCGTACAGTGCGCAAAATCGGCTGGAGCAAGTCCGCGCAGCTCGAGAAAGTTTCGCGCAACATTTGGAGTTGATCGAAGCGATCGATCCCAGAAGCTGGAATCCATCAGATTTGCACAAGGAACTGAGCCGGGCGTTGAGCACGGTGGATGATGCGCGCACCGAGTACAGCGAGCAACGCAGCCGGTTGCAAGCAGCCGAGGCGGCCACTGGCGAGTCATCGTTGCCGGACGCTGCGGCGGACGCCTATCAAAGCAGCGATGGGCGCTCATTTTTTCAATGGTTGCAGATCGGTCTAGCGCTCACCTTGCCGCTGATTATTTTCGGCGCGGTCGCTCTTCTCGTTTTCTTTTGGATGGCGAGCAAGTGATGGCGATGTTTCGGCGTCCGCGCAGATCGAGCCCACCGCTTCGCCGCAAGCAACAAGAGATAGCACGACAGGAGGCGGAGCTGAGTGACAAGCTCGACAGGCTCGAGCGCATGGTTACAAAAGGGCGGGCGATCCCGCAGAACAGATCTCGGGCGCAAGCGGCGGAACAAGGGATAAGAGGCCAAAAGACCGAAAAACGATTTCAGGTCTCGCTCGCGCTAGACGGCGGACACTCCATCGAGGCAAGCCGACGTGCCAGGCGACCTCGTTCGCTGCGCAAAGAACGGCGAGAGGGCCGGATCATTTTTCTCCTTCTTTTGACCGCGCTTGCGGCCGCAGTCATGTGGCTCATCAGCCACCTGCACTCTTGAATGCTAACCATGGCTAAACCTTCGGACCTCGATGTCGCATACGTTGCCAGGCTGGCGCGAATCAATCTGAGTGAAGCCGAGGCGAAAGTTTTTCAGAAGCAGTTGGATGATGTGCTGCAGTACGTCGAAAAACTTGGTCAGGCAGACATAAGCGATGTGGAGCCGGCTGCGCATGCCCTCCCAATTTTTAACGTCTTCCGCGAGGACGCGCCGCGTGACTGGTTCACAGCGGAGCAAGCACTGAGCAACGCGCCTCGAAAGGCGAACGGCCTTTTTATCGTCCCGAAAGTGGTGGAATGACGGCGCAAGATCTGCCGGCGCTTAGCATCGCCGACCTGCAGTTGCTATTGCGTCGCCGCGAAGTTTCCCCGCACGAAGTCATCGATGCTTTGTGGGCTCGCATTGAAGTGGTTGATGGAGAAATAGGCGCTTATCTCTCGCTCGACATGGAAGCCGCGGCCAAGGAGGCGGAGAAAGCGAATGTCGATCTCCCGCTGGGCGGCATCCCGCTCGCAATCAAAGACATCATCAGCGTAATGGGTCAGCCGTGCACCTGTGCGTCGAAGATCTTGCACGGTTATCGCGCCACCTATGACGCGACCGTCATTCGGAAATTGCGCGCAGCGGGTGCGATTCCATTTGGCAAAACCAACCTGGACGAGTTTGCCATGGGTTCGTCCACCGAAAATTCCGCAATGAAATTGACGCGGAATCCGTGGGACTTGTCGCGCGTGCCGGGTGGCTCCAGTGGCGGTTCGGCAGCAGCAGTTGCCGCGGACGCTGCGTTCGGTGCGCTCGGCACAGATACTGGTGGCTCGATTCGGC
>QHOV01000186.1 GCA_003218885.1 Verrucomicrobiota bacterium
CACCCTCCCCACACGATGCTCGCCTTGAAGCATCTCGCGTGCGATCCCGCAAATGCGATACAACTCTTCGACCGGGATCACGTCCTCGTGAGCTGCGATCTGGAAGACACTATCGGCGGAGGTGTAAACAATCGGGTAGCCCGTTCTCATGTGCTCTTCGCCTGATTGCTTGATGATCTCCGTGCCCGAAGCGGGGTAGTTGCCTAAGGTTTTGCGGCCGATGGCCCGCTCAAAACGAGCCATCAGGTCGGGCGGGAATCCGTGCGGGTAGGCTGGAAAGGGGCGGCCGAGCACGATACCCGCCATCTCCCAATGGCCGGTGGTCGTGTCCTTGCCTGGCGAAAGCAGGGTACCCTTGCCATAGGCGCCTTCAGGCCTTTCGGCAGGGACAAGACCCGCGAGCGGTCGAATATTCGCGAGTCCCAGGCGAACCAGATGGGGTAGCCGAAGAGTGCGGTGCTCGCAAATGTGACCGAGAGTATCGCGGCCCGCGTCTCCGTAGTCCGCGGCATCGGGCATCGCCCCGATGCCCACGCTATCGAGAACCAGGAGCCCCACACGTTGGAACCGCATAGCAGCTTGGGGTCGCGCACGGCGGACCCGCGCAGGACGGTCGAACGGGAGGGCCCCAAGCGCCGCCCGCGGTTCAGCGACCGCCCGTCCGCGCGCGCATTATCCCGCCGTGAAGTTTGCGGACAGTTCCATGGTGCCCCACTGGATGAGGATTTCGCCCCCCGCGCCTGCTTTTCTCAGCGTGATTGTGACTTGCTCCGCGGGGCTGCTGACGTTTTGCAAATTGAGGGGAACGGAGGCAAGGTCTTGGGAGGGATCGTGATCCGTTCCCCACTGGCCGTGCTGCTTGTTGAAAACCAGCGACCACTTGTCGTTGGCTTCCTTCTTGGCCCACAGGCTGTATTCTCCGGCAGGAATCTTGACGTCACCGAAGGTCAGGCTTCCGGTGGTCTTGAAGGTTGTCGATTTGTTCGCACCGAGGCGCCAGAAATCTCCGGTGCCCAATTTTGAGAGAAGGTCGTTGACGGAGCGGCCTTTGAGCGCGGGACGTCCATACTCGACGGAAACGGTCGTGCCGTGCAAGGTTAGCTTCGATGCACCGCGCGCGCCACCCTGCGCGAACGTCGATACTGCAAAGCATGTAGCAGCTACGGTGACACTGAAAGCCAGCGGCAACAGTCGCTTCATGGGATTCTCCTCAGCAGAATTTACGATCATCAGAAGCCAGTGCGATCGGGCCCTGACCGCACAGGTGGAGCATAGCATAAACGCGCAGACCAGAAACAATCGAGAGAACTCGGACCGTGGCCGTCCTGCAGACCTAACAGGTTCCGGAAAAATATTGGGAGTCTGCCATTCCGAGCGTAGCGAGGAATCTAAGCTGTCGATTGCAGAGCAGAGCGAGATGCTTCGTTCGGCTCAGCATGACGGTTGCAGCGCTCCTTCTTTTTAGCAGCTTGCTAACTCTAAAGTTTGATAAGCGGGCCTCAATGGCATGCATTGGCCTCGAGTGGTATCGTAAGGCGAACGGTCGCAACGCGGAACCCAAGAGTGAGAATATGATGAACTCCCCGGAATCGCGCCTCAAACCGGACCACGGAACACAATTCAGTAACGCCGCGAGCGTGGTGCGGCCGGCTGAATGTGAATCGAAACAAGGACCGAATACCACGACCCCATCGCAGGCGGAATCCCTGTTAGCTGCGGAGAAGCGAAGGCTGGAGATGATGGCGAACGGCGCAAGCCTGTCAGAGGTCCTGGAGGATTTGTGTACCGCCATTGATGCTCACGCCCCCCCTGTTACTGCAATGGTTTGTCTGATAAACGGCGAGTGGCTGTCGCCGTGCGCCGGTCCACATGTTCCCGCCGCCTTCAAAGCCGCCATCACACCTTGGCCGATCGGTCCCGACAGGGCTCCTTGCGGCGCGGCTGCGTTCACCAAGCAAAGGGTGATTGTTCCGAATATTTCCAAAGATCCGAGATGGCCAGATGACGCTCGCGACTTGGCTCTAAGCCATGGCGTTTCCGCAGCCTGGTCCGAACCACTTATTTCGAAAGATGGCGAGGTGCTGGGCACGTTCGCAATGTATTATCCGGAACCGCGGAGACCCCAGAGCAGCGATTTTGAGTTGATCCAGGCGGCCGGCCACATTGCGCTCATTGCGATCGAGCTTGAACGATCACACCAGGCCCTCAAGAAAGCTCTGATCGAGATTAAGCACTCGGAAAATAGCCTGAGGACTACACCATCCGGAGTTGAGGAGACTTTTTGAATGCCAAACGGACTACCGTGATATCGTTTTAGATCTGAAAGACGTTAGCATAATCGATCGCGACGTAATGCGCTTTTTTGTGGATTGCGAAGAGGATGGGGTGAAGCTTGAGAACTGCACTCCATATATTCGCGAATGGATGGAAAGAGAAAAAGGTTGAAGCTGGCATCCGCGCGGCAGTGACGCGCTTGTCGTTCAGCCAGAATGAAATACAAAGAGGAGGTGCTTACAAATGAAAGGAACCTACAAAGCAGTGGAAGTCTCCGCACCGGGCACGCTTCGAGTAGTCGAACGGCCACTCGCTGAGCCTGGTGCAGGTCAAGTTCGGATTCGGGTGGAAGCATGTGGAATCTGTCACACCGATGCGGCCATGGTGACGGGCATCTACCCGGGTCTGACTCTGCCGCGGGTTCCTGGGCATGAAGTCGTTGGCCGCATTGAAGCCTTGGGAAGCGGCGTGTCCAAATGGAAAATCGGTCAACGCGTCGGGATCGGCCTCATTGCCGGAGAAGACGGCGTGTGCGAACTGTGCCGGCGCGGAGACACTGTGAATTGTCAGAACCCTGTGGTATCGGGAGTAACCGGGGATGGAGGATACGCGGAAGTGATGATCGCTGAAGCACGCGCCATCGCTTCTGTTCCGGATGAGCTCACATCCGCAGAAGCCGCACCTCTCCTCTGCGCGGGCATCACGACCTACAACGCTCTTCGCAACGCCAGCTTGCGCGGTGGAGACCTGGTCGCTGTGCAGGGCATTGGTGGCCTTGGGCATCTGGCTGTCCAGTTTGCGCGACGCATGGGATTCCATACTGTCGCAATCGGGCGTGGACGCGAGAAGGAGAAGCTTGCGAAAGATTTGGGCGCGCACGCCTACATCGACGCGGCGGTTGACGATGCCGCGGCGGTACTACAGCGTATGGGCGGGGCGAGAGCGATTCTGGCAACAGGAACCAGCGGTAATGC
>QHOV01000191.1 GCA_003218885.1 Verrucomicrobiota bacterium
CCGAAAACAATACCCGTGAGGGGTATCATCAATCCGAGAACGACGGGGATGACCCAAGTCTCCCGATATAGAAATCCGCCCAAGGTTATCTCTTCCACGATTCATCCTCCTTATGAGACCGCGCGTCAATCAATGCGCATAGAGGAATTGCCTAGGGAGTAATTCGCCCGCCCAAGCCGTGCATTTGATAGCCTATCAAAAAATTGCCGGCATCAAAGCGCTATCGCGCCTCGCGGCTAAACTACAGAAGGGCGTGAAGGGGTTGGCCGCAACTCACGATGAGAGGCCGGCCTTGCTGGTCGCTGATGTGGGCGTGCGGATCGATGCCGAGGCAGTGATAAATCGTGGCGGCGACATCGGCCGGGATGACGGGGTTGGTGGAGGGATAGGCGGCGGCGCGGTCCGAGGAGCCGTACACCTGCCCGCCGCGAATTCCGGCCCCAGCTAGGAGAATGGAATAACAGAACGACCAATGGTCGCGGCCCGCATCGCGGTTTATGCGGGGAGTCCGGCCCATGTCGCTCATCCACACCACCAAGGTTTCCTCCAGAAGTCCGCGATTGCTTAAATCTTCCAAGAGCGCCGTCAGCCCGCGGTCCGTGGGAGGAAGTAAGGTATTCTTCAACGTGGAGAAGTTAGCCGAATGAGTGTCCCAATCCCGGTTGCCGAAGGAGTAGACCGTGACCAGGGGCACGCCTGCCTCGACGAGCCGCCGGGCCAACAAGCAATTGCGGCCGAACGGAGTCGGGCCATAGAAGTCACGGACATGCGGCGGCTCTTTGGCGAGGCTGAAAGCGTCTCGGCTGGCCGGTGAAGAGAGCAACTCCAGGCCCGGCGGGTAAAGCCGTCGAAAGATCGGCTGTCGGCATTGGCCTCCAGCACCGGGGCGACATGGTCGAGCTGCTGCCGCAGCGATCGGCGTTCGCCTATGGCTCCGGCGTCCACAGCCGCCATAACCCGTGTCAGGCCCAAGTCCAGTTCGCCATTCATCGGCCGAACGAAAGGAACGGTGAACGGATCATAGGCTCGACCCAGACAGCCCGCATTCTGGCCCAGGCTGTCGTTGTTCCCGAAATGACGCAGGTCTCCAAGCGTGACGTACGAAAACATGGATTTGTCCGCGGGACGCAACTTGCTGACCACCGCGCCGAGGGAGGGCAAATCCTGCGCGCTGGCGGCCGGCTCGATGCCCAGAATCGCATTCTTGGGGTGGGAATAACCGGTCAACGCCAGATAAGCGCCGATGGCATGATCGTTATCGCGATGGCTGACCGAGCGGACGACGGTGTAGCGGTTGGCTATCCGGGCAAGTCGAGGCAAATGCTCGCTGATGGTCAGACCTGGCACGCTTGTGGCGATGGGCTGAAATTCGCCGCGGATTTCCTTGGGAGCATCCGGCTTGGGGTCCCAGGTTTCGAGATGAGAAGGCCCGCCGTAATTGAAGACCAAGATGCAGGCTTTGGCCTTGCCGAAGCCGCCGGCCGAGGACGATCTCTTATGATTGCGATTGGCCGCCGCGGCGCGGGAGCGCAGGTAATCCGACCACATCAGCCCGGTAAATCCCAGGCCGCCGATGCGAAGAACCTCGCGCCGATTGATGCCGTCGCACAGGCGAACACCGCCGCCACGGATCGAAAGCATCGAGCCCCCCTCGAAGCTATTGGTGTGTCAAAGCAGATCTTTCACGTCAGAGCCCGGAGCGTTAGCGACGGGGATCACGAACCGGGCGCTTACGCTTCCGGCTCTGAGCGGAACAGGCTCGTGAAAGATAAACCAAGTATATTCTTTCCCGCCGTCCTATGGCAACAGCTTTGTGATCATACCATTCGCGCGCGATCCGCAGCATCTCGGAGCCCGTTTGGGAGCGGGTAATAATCACCCCTCCCTAACGGTCGGGGCTCTGAAAGAATATGCCGAAGCGAGCACTGATTTGCTAGCAGCCGGTTCATTTCTTCGGCGGAGCATTCTTGTCGGCGGGCTTTTCTGGTTTAGCATCTTTGGCTGCCACAGGCGCATTGGCTTCGACGTTGGCCCGAATCTCCTCAGATTTTTCCTTGGCCGCTTTGCTGGTTTGATAGCCCAGGTACACGATGCCGCCGCACACCACGACGGCGAGCGCGGCGAGCGAGCCAAAGACGATCAGCAGAATCTTGAGCGTCGAGCTTCCTTGCCGGGGCGGCTTGGCAATGTAGTCTTCTTCGGATCTGACCGGCTCGACGAACGGCGGCGGGTTGCGAAGCCTCGCCGGCGACGCTTGGATGCCGCCTCGAATTTCCTCAGGAGCGATAGCCGGCCGGAGGTCGACCGGCGGGGCCGGCGCTGGCCAGCCTCCGGCGATTCGAAACGCCTCGCCGCATTTCTTGCACCGGACATTTTTCCCTTGCAAGGCGTCGCTGAGCAGGTAGGTCGATTGGCAGTTCGGACAGGTGACTTGGATAGCCATGACGGATTCACTCGAATCGTTGCGGAGCTAATCTTGGAGATTCTACAGGCTCAATTCGAGTGGAACCAGCCGAAAAACGAGGGTTTGGCGGGTTGGTTGGCCAATTGCGAACCGGAGTTTTCAGGGTGGAGGATCGGACCCCAATCTTGGACGTCGGGTGG
>QHOV01000003.1 GCA_003218885.1 Verrucomicrobiota bacterium
GTCTGTGTCACCGGACGGTATGCCGAAATAGACGTAGCCAATCGTTTGGCCGTCGCCGATCGTAAGAGCACTGGCATTGTGAGTGAACCCCAGCATTGCGGCACAGACAGCCGTGCAGAGTATTGCAAGTTTTATTGGATTTTTCATAGGTTTTTGGTTGGTGCAATATCAGAAAGCAACAGGCGTGCCAAGAGGCAAATGTTGTTCCACAAAATGTTTTAATAGTCTGCCTACCACGAGTTAACATGATGATCTAATTTCTCGAATTTGTGACGCCTCCGGTGTCGAATCGTAAATTATTCCGACGATTTTACTGGCAGCGTGAGGATTGATCACACGTAACAACCACGAGTCAATGAGATTACAGCGCATAATTCGGAAACGTACGGATTTCCGACGATTAGCTCACTTCCATGGATTGTTTTCAACGGCTTCGACCCGCACACGATCCGGGACGGCAGATGCTCTGCCCGCGCAAGCGTTCTGCTAGCGGGCTAACCCGCTTCTTCACCCTGCCAAGGGAAAATACGCCTGAACGGCAGCTACTTCTTGAAGTCGCTCGCCCCGGCGAGCCCTTTCGATTGCGCGAGCGACTCCGACCAAAGTGTACCCGAAACAACAGCTTGGAAGCATGCGGAATTGCTTGGACGTGAAAGGGCCTTCTTTAGACGTTTACGAAGCACTACCGCGCGGCGATAAGGCCGTGGCGTTGATCTAATCAATACAATAGATCAGCTCGCCTTGTGCTATGGATGGTTAGGTTTTTCGCGCCACAAGAGTCGTATTGCAACACTAACCGCACGGTCATTGTTGCTCAGCGGCAATTTTCGCGAACTCCCAGACTTCGTGGACCACGGTGGACAGAACCGATCAGACTCATTTTCGGCGCATCCCAAGAATGCTGACGAAAAAGCTGGAGAAGACGGTTTGAAACCCCAAGGCGACCAGCGTTGCTCCGGGCACGACGAATCGCATCGTGTAGGCGTAATCCAAATGGCCGAAACCAGTCAGCCACCATTGCCGGACAGCAGTCAGCAATAGACCGCCACCCGCGAGGATCGCAACCGCCGCCACGACCAGCCCTTTTTCCAAATTCATCAATTCGAAAAAGCGTTCCAAGCGAGGGTCTGGTGGGAGGAATCCCTCCGTAATGGCAAATGTCTTGGCGAAGATGGCGAAGAGAATCCACTGGTAGCCGCACAAGATGGCGAGACTCGAGAATAACAGCGTGTGAGCGTCGAAGGTGGCATGCCCGATGCGCAGACCCGGCATGGCAACCAGATAACCAAGTAGGCCAAATCCAATAAAGGCGCCACCAGGAATGAAAAAGAGCCAACGGGGACTACATATTAAGAAATAACGAAACGTGCGCCAGCCATCGCGAAATGTTTTCAAATGTGGCGCATGCGAGGTACGTCTGTCGGGATGCAGAGTGATTGGAACCTCGGTGATTTTTTCGCCATGCAGGCTGGCTTTGATGATCATCTCGGTGGCGAACTCCATTCCAGTGCAACGCTGATCGAGCCGTTCGTACATGGCCTTGGTAAAACCGCGCAGGCCACAGTAAACGTCGTTGATCGGGGCATGAAACCATTTCCGGACGAGAAACGAAAAAAATGGATTGCCAACCCAGCGATGTAAAAATGGCATCGCGCCAGGTCGAATGGAGCCGCCTCCCGCGGGAAGCCTGCATCCCTGAACCAAGTCAGATCCTTCTCGCAATTTTTCAACGATGTTCGGGATCTCAAGGAAATCATAGCTGTCATCGCCGTCCCCTATGATGACGAACCGGCCGCTCGCCGCCGCAATTCCTCCCATCAGTGCGCTGCCATAACCTGGTTCCTTGATCGTTACGACGCGCGCTTGTTCGCGCTCAGCGATAGCTCGAGACGAATCGGTGCTGCCATTGTCAGCCACTACAATTTCACCGACGATGTTATGTTCTCGGAGAGCTCGCCGGGCCTTCTCAATGCACCTTGCCAAAGTATCCTCCTCATTGAGGCAGGGAATGACCACTGATACTTCAATAGGCTCAGTCTGGCGTTCGAACTGCATTGATTCCCTTCACCATGATCAAATTACTGTACTCAACCTTCAAAAATCACTCTCTAATTGCAAAACGAGCCTATTAAGAGCGCGCGAATGCTGCTCGTGTGTGAGCATCGTTGATGATACATATGGTGTCTTCGTTACATGCGTGGCCACCAGCTCGTCTATTGCGCCTTCCTAATCGGAATTTTCGGCGTGGTCGCGAAGGCGGTGCCACCCAGATGGCAAGATTTGTTGCAAAGATTTGTGCGCGGGCTTTCCAGTCTTGCTCGCCACAAAACATTGTTTTGGGTTGGACTGGGCGTGTTGGTTCTGGTCGTGCGGGCGACGCTTCTTCCGGTCTGGCCGATCCCTACGCCATCCATCTACGATGAGTTTAGTTACCTTCTTCAAGCTGACACTTTCGCGCATGGCCGTCTGGCCAATCCGGCGCACCCGCTTTGGCGCTTCTTTGAAAGCACTTATGTCCTTCAACAGCCCACTTATGCCTCCCGCTTCCCACCCGCGCAGGGACTTGTGATGGCCTTTGGGCAGGTGATCTTCGGGCATCCGTGGTTTGGGGTCTGGCTGAGTGCCGGCCTCCTAGCTGCGGCCCTTTGCTGGGCGTTGCAAGGGTGGCTGCCACCAGGCTGGGCGCTTTTCGGAGCATTCATCGGTTTGAATCTTTGTCTTTTCAGCTACTGGATAAATAGCTACTGGGGAGGCGCTGTGACCGCAATAGGGGGCGCGCTGGTTACCGGCGCATGGGTCCGCATCACTCGGGCGAAGCGATGGCGCTATGCCTGGCTTTTCGGAATTGGAGCGGTGATCCTACCCATTGTGCTCACCGGCGTTGCAGGCGCTTCCTGGCTCGCTTATGACAACTACCGCATCACCGGTCACCCACTGCGTCTGCCCTACCGGGAGTATTATGAGCAATATGAGATAGTGCCGCCTTTTTCATTCCTGCCGATTTCCACCGCTCCGCGAACTTTTCGGCATTTCGATCTTGAGTCCAGGGCGCGGGAAACATATGAGCGCGTTCGGAGCTGGCGCCTCTTCGTCGACCGCCCCTTGGACTGGCTCACTCTGCTGCGATTCTACTATGGCAACCTCATCTGGCTGTTGCCGCTGGTGGTGTTCATGCCCTTTCTGTGGCGCTCCAGGAGGACGCGATTTGCGACGATTCTCGTGACGGCGATCGGGGCAGCCTCGCTGATTGAGGTGTGGTGGTATCCGCACTATGCAGCGCCGTTTACGGCGGCGCTGTTGATACTTGTAGCGCAGTCGATGCGGTACCTGCGGCAATGGAATTACGGCGGGTGGGAGCCCGGCCGTTTTCTGGTGAATGCAATGCCGGTTGCGGTCCTATTGGTGATGGTCGCCTCCGAGGCACAGGCGATTGCAACGCATCGGACAGCAGATCAGGAGGAGGCCAAGAACGCGCAGGTCGCGCAAAAGGAGCGCATCGAGAAGCAGTTGCTGAAGAAGCGATCTGGACAGCATGTAATCTTTGTTCGCTATGCCGGTTTGCCCAGTCCACACGAAGAATGGGTTTACAACCCGGCCGACATCGACGCCGCGCCGGTCATCTGGGCGCAGGATCTGGGCCATATCGAGAACGAACGGCTCCGCCATTACTATCCGGGGCGATCCTTCTGGCTTTTCAAACCGGCTGAGTCGATGAACCTCAGCCCTTACTGATCACACCATCATCGATGCTCGGCCAGAATTTTTGCGAAGCGCCAAACTTCCCGGAAAGTGTTGTGGAGCGGCGTGGGGGCAACGCGGATCACGTTGGGCTCACGGAAATCGCATTTTACGTCCGCCCCTTGGAGCTTGTTAAAGCTGCTCGGCTTCCGGCCCGAGCGGATATGAAATATGTGGGCTAAGCCCATACAGCATTCCGGACGGGCATCGGTCGACCTGACGCCGAAGCGCGTGCCCAAGGTCGGATTTCACTCGTGCTGAAGCTCCGCGAGGGCCCGTTTTGCTTCGGCCGCGAGAGGTTCCTGAAGGCCGGCGACCAAGGCTTGATCAAGCACTTCGCGCGCTTCGGTCTTTTGTCTGGCTTCGAGCTGAGACATTCCCAGATAAAAAAGGGAATTGGCGTTGAGCGGTCTTTTCCGAGCGCTTTCCTGCAATAACTGGATGGCACGCGGGTATTCCTTTTTTTCGTAACTCAGTCGTCCAAGAAGCTCGGATAGCTCGGGGTCGTCCGGTAACGTCTTACGCGCTTTTGTGGCGAGATCATAAGCGGCAGTGACTGTGGATGGGTCTTGCACATCCAACGCGGCGAGGCGTTTCTGCGCGGGCGCGAAATCGGGCAATCGGCGCAGGATATCGCCGTACATTTCGGTTGCCGGTTTTACTTGATCGCGTTGCGCATAAAGCGCGGCCTGGGCCATGAGCGCCGGCACATAGTCGGGGTTCGATTTTAATTCCTTTTGCACCTCGATCTCGGCGGCCATGAGTTCCTTCGGATTTTCATCCAGGGCGGTCAACGCCAGAAATTTTTTGGCATCGGCAGCCTGGGGCGAGTCGGGACCGGTGGTCAGGACTTTTTGCATCGCGTCCCGAGCCTCATTCACTTTTCCCAGGCTATAAGCTGCCCACGCCAGATCGTGCAGGATCGAGGCGTCGTTCGTGCGCTGGCGGACGGCTTCCTTTAGAAGGCTGTAAGACCATGTGAAATTGCCAGTTTGGTATGCAACCTTTCCGAGAACGCCGGCGACTTCGGGATCGGCTGGCGCGAGCTCGCGCGCTTTCTTTGCGTAAGCGAGAGCTTTCTCCTTGTTCTGGAGCGGCCCAGCATTGAGTTGCGCGAGCTTGGTTATAGCCGCAGCCAACTTCGGATTCAGTTTCAGGGCTTGCTCAAAAGCCACGGCCGCCTTATCCGAGGCGCCCTGTTTTTCGTACGCTTCCCCCAAACGCATCTGAGAAACGACATCGTTGGGCTGCTCTTTGGTCATCGCCTCCAGTTGTGAGATCGACAGGTCCGTCGAAGCGCCTGTCCCGCTTTCGAGCAAAGCGAGACGACGTTTGCCCTCGTCCTTGCCCGGGAAATCTTTGGTTGCGCGCGCGGCTTTTTGGAGGGCGACCCTGGCCAGATCTGTCTGGCCCATCATGTAGGCCGTCATGCCCAGGTGAAATTGAATCTCTGGATTGTCGGGAATTTTTTGAGCGCTCTCCTGCAGAATCGGCAGGGCTTGCTGATAGTCGCCGCGTTTGTAAAGGACCCAGCCAAAGGTATCGCCGACCGCGGGGTCTTGCCCCTGCAGATCGCGGGCCTTGCGCGCCAGGTCGTAAGCCTTGTCAACATCATTCAGCCGCTCGGCATAGAGATAAGCGAGGTTATTTAACGCCGAAACGAAGTTGGGCTCGATCGAGAGAAGCTTCTCATAGGCATCACGCGCCTTTGGGAAATCCTTGATCTTCTCGTACATCATCGCCAGCGTCATGAGTGCTGGCGAATTGTTGGGATGCTTGGCAAGCTCCCCTTGCAACTCGCTGATTGCCTCCGGAAATTTGTTGGTCGCAAGATAACCCTGGACCAACAGATCGTAGGCGGCGGTAAAATTTGGATCCAGTAAAAGCGTCTTTTGAAGCTCTGCCTCGGCTGCTTCCCATTTTTCTTCAGCCGCCAGGATTTTGCCTTCAAAAAAATGGGCAGCCGGTGAATCGGGAGTTTTTTCGAACTGACGGTGTATCCTCTGCCGCGCGGCGTCGAAACGCTTCTCCATCAAGTCGAGATCAACAAGCAGATTGACCGGGCCCACGCTATCGGGCGCGAGCTCGGCGGCTTTTTCAAACGCCTGACGCGCGTCGTCGTTCCTTTTCGCCTGGCGGAAAGTCAGGCCGAGCGCCATTTGGAGTTGTGGGTCCTGCGGTGCAAGGCCGGCCTGCCCCTGAAGGACTGCAGCGGCATCGTCAAAACGGTCAAGCGAGCCATAAGCCGCTGCCAGGAGCAATGCGGCGCTCTTTAGGTCAGGTCTTCGTTTCAGCAAATTGATCATCGGTTCGATCACGATGTCACCATGACCGGAGCGAAGATTAATTTCGGCGAGCAGGAGAATCGGCTCGGTATAATTCGGACTAATCGAGATAGCTTGCTCTAGCGCCGCCTTTGCCTGGTTGGGGTTATTATTTCGGAGATATACGCGCCCCAATTGATACTTAACGAGGGCGATATCGGGATAGGTGTGGTCAAGACGTTCCAAAACTTCGATTGCCTTTTTCGCATCGCCTTTTGCCAGAAGCACCTCGCTTTCCAATCTGCGGCCATCGACGTATTGCGGGTCGCGGCTAAACACATTCTCAAGGAGTGAAAGCGCTTCGTCGTACTTCTTGTCTTTGAAGGCAACCTCGGCCAGCAAGGTCCAGCCCGGGAGATAGTCCGGCGCCTGCCTGGTCATTTCGGTGGAAACCTTTCTCGCTTCCTCGAGATCGCCAGTGCCCGATGTGAAAGCGGCGTATTTCAGGCGCTCAGTGGAACGAACAGGTGCGAGGTCTGCCGCTTTCTTGTATTCTTCGCCGGCTTGTTTGGGATCTTTCTGGAGTAGATGCAAATCTCCCATCGCCATGTGCGCGGCGGATGATTTAGGATCGATGGCAAGCGCCTGCTGGAGTGCGTCGCCCGCCGCGGCCAGGTTGCCCTTGTAAAGAAACAGATTCGCTGAAGCGAGGTGGAAAGAAGCGTCGTCCGGTTTGGGGAATTTCTGAAGCTGTTGCACCGCCTCCTCGATCTCCTCATTGCTTCGTGCCGCATCAGTCAAAACGACAATGGCATCGCCGTTGTCGGGGACTTGCTCGAGGACTTTGAGTGCTTCTTTTGTTGCGTCGGTTGAGTGTCCCGCGGCCAGATAACAACGGGCGGCCCCTTCCTCCAGCCACATTGCCCCGATGCGCTCGAATGCGAGAGCGTCTTGTGGATCGAGCTGCACTACCTTGAGATAGCTCACCTTCGCTTTGTCATAGTCGCCCGCTTTAAAATAAGTGTCCGCCTCGGCGAGGAAGCGCGCTTTCCTGGCTTGCTTGGAGCAGGCGGCGATGAGCGTGGCTGCTAAAATAAGCGTCACGATTCTGAATAAGATTTTCGATGTTGGCATATGGAGGATGATTTTGATGTTAGTTGTTGTTTGTATTTGCGCGCTCTTTGGAGATACCAAGTTTTTCCATTAGTTCGTAAAGAGTCGGCCGGCTGATGCCGAGGTCAGCAGCTGCGGAAGTGATTTTACCGGAGTTTTTCTTGAGTGCTTGCTGAATCATTTCGCGTTCGACCTGCTCGCGCCCTTGTTTGAGACTCGTTGCAGATGATGCCACGTCCTGTTCCTGACCCAACTCGAGATCTTTTCCGGTCAATCGCGACCCGCTAGCCATAATGACGCCTCGTTTCACGCGGTTTTGAAGTTCGCGCACATTCCCAGGCCATGAATAACGAGCGATTGCACGCAGCGCATCGGGCGCGAAAACCATCTTGGTCTGACCGTTTTGGGCGGCATATCTTTGCAGAAATTCGCGCGCTAGGAACACGATGTCTTCGCCTCGCTCGCGAAGTGGCAGGAGGCGAATGGTGACAACGGCAAGACGAAAATATAAATCCTCGCGAAATTTTCCGGTGTCGATTAGCTCTTTTAGATCGGCGTTGGTCGCGGCGACAAGCCGGGTATCGACCCGAATCTCCTGTCTCCCGCCAACTCGTTGTAAGCGCTGCTCCTGAAGGAACCGAAGGAGCTTCACCTGAATCGCCGGTGGAAGCTCGCCAATCTCATCCAAGAACAGGGTGCCACCGCCGGCTGTTTCCAAGAGTCCCGTTCGCTGAACGTGAGCACCGGTAAAGGCGCCTTTTTCGTGACCGAACAGCTCACTCTCCAAAAGGCTTTCGGGAATGGCGTTACAGTTGATCGCGACAAAAGGGCCGTCCTTTCGCGCACTGCGATGATGGATGGCCGCTGCTGCCATTTCCTTGCCAGTGCCGCTCTCTCCCAGCAAGAGCACTGGAGCATTCGTCCCGGCGACCTTGCGAATAAAAGTAAAGACTGACTGCATTTGTGGGCTGGTGCCGAGCATATCTTCAAACACATCGGAACGCTGGCCCTGTTGCAACTCGCGATATTCTCTTTCGAGTTCGACCACATAAATGCATCGCCGAAGGAGCAGCTTCAATTCCTCCACGTCCACAGGCTTGCACAAAAAATCGTAAGCGCCCGCGCCAACCGCCTGGAGGGCGTTGCGTTTTTCGCTCTGTCCCGAAATAACGATGACCTTGGCCGTGCTATCGATCGCGAGTATGTCGGATAACGCTGCCAGTCCTTCATCGCACTCATTTGGGCGAGGCGGCAGACCCAGATCAAGCAACGTCACCGCGGGCGCGCTGGCCTCAAATGCTTCAAGTGCTCCTCCGCGGTCTTCGGCGAAGCGCATGTCGTAGTCCTGGCTCAGCGCCCATTTCATCTGAGTGCGGATCGCCTCGTCGTCATCTACCATGAGCAACCCGGGCTTCATGCTGTCTCGTTGTTAAGGGGCAACATCACCCGGAAAGTTGTGCCGACGGTAGGCTCGCTCTCTACCAAAATTCTTCCCCGGTGCGCTTCGACAATCATTTTGGACTGAAACATGCCGATGCCCAGCCCCTTCTTCTTTGTCGTTTGAAAGGGACGGAAAAGTGACGACTTCAGGAATGCAGGGCTCATTCCGCACCCATTGTCAGCGATCGAAACGATTGCCCAATTGCCGTTTTGCGCGGTCTTAATCCTTACCTCTCCTCCTGGCCCGACAGCGTCGCGAGCATTCAGAAGTAAATTGGTGATTACACTGCCCAACTGGTCGCGATCCAGCCTCAGCTTTGGCTCCAGGCGAAGGTTTTTGAGGACTTTAATGTTCGCTGTGCCGTTTAAGGCCTTGAGCGCGTCATCGACGACCCGATTAAGATCCACTTCCGCGAGGTTGACCTCGAGATGCCTCAACGCGGTGAGGCGGCTGATCAGTTCATTGATTCGGTTTGCGGTTTCTCCAATGCCGCGCAGTGCATCGCTGCGAAAGGCTGGATCATCAAAATGCACTGGCAGGTTCTGGAGCGTCAGGCTCAGCGTCGAGGCGGCGTTTTTCAGGTCGTGCACGAAGAATGCGGACATGGCTTGAAACGCCTCCAGTTCTTTTCCCCGCGTAATTTCTTCTGTGAGTCGAAGGTTGAGCAGACCAACCGCAATCTGATCGCCCATACATTTCAGCAGATCCAGCTCCTCAACCGTGTAGGGCGTACCGCCGACGCGATCTGCCAGGGTTACAACGCCCATAGAGCAATTCCCAGCACATAACGGTACACAAACCCGATTCCCCCCAGTGCGAAACTGACTCAAACTAATTCGTCTGAGGCTCTCGGCATGATCGCCCTCGGCCTTTTCCAAATCAAAAGGCTTGGAAAGCATGCGAATGGCGGCGAAATTTTGCTCGAGCTTGGGAAGTACGCCATTAGCCTCCCGTTCTGATCTGGAGGTGGATGCTGCAAACACCAGCCGGTCTTGTTCATCAAGCAACCAGATAGAGACCGACAAAACGTTAAAGGTTTCAGAGATCAATCTCGCCGCCGCTGAGCACACCCCGGATTGATCGAATACATTGGACATGGATTGCGTTGCGCGCGCCCATATTTGCCGGAAATCATACTGCGGCCTTTTAAAATGGCGGCTGACAATGCAACGGATGTTTTGGCGGATTCGATTCGAGAGCAACAGCATGGCCAGCAATGCAAAGGCCAACAGCACCACGAACGCCTGGAACTGAAACGCGCCCGCTTTGCCGGTTTGCGCTACCACCTGAGCAAGGACACCGACGACGAAAAGATACGCGCCAGCCAAAACAAACGTCAGCGATGTGCGCAAGACAGCATGAGAGGGATAAACGTCGATTTCGCCAAAACGACTTCGAACAAGAGCTACGACAATCAATGCGCACCCAATCAGGAACGCCACAGTGTCCACATCGGTCACGACCAGGACATCCCCGGAAAAGAGCAGCGCTTGACTGAGAGTATAAATTCTCGCTCCGAACACAATGCCCAAGCCAATAACGAGAAATTTGACTCTCCATTGCATTGTGCCGACAGCCGATCGGAAAGTCTTTTCCAGGTTCATCAGAACCAGCACTGCGGCAACGAGCTGGAACGCACTCAGTGTTTTGGCCGCCGCATGAGAACGAACCCACCAGTCTGCGCCTGGATCGGTGTACGGAGAAACAGGCACCAATTGGTCCCGGAAAACCAGGGACATGGCCACCGGGATTAAAAGTGCCGCGAGCACCAGAAACCGGGCCCGCGCTGGTAACGTGCGAGCGCTCCCCCGCGAATACGTAAGGCTGAAGCAAACCCAGATGCCGGGCAGAAATGATTTGGTTACAAGCGTAAGCGTTCCCCAAAATGCTGCTCTTTCGGGACTCAGCGCCTCGCGCCACATCGCGCCGAACAAATTTTCCAGCGCGAAAGTCAACATGCCAACAGAGAAACACCAACTCGCAACCGAGCGCTCCTTTCGGCACGCGGCGGCCGCGGCCAGAGCAAAACCGAAAACGCTGGCTGCCAAAGCTAAAATCGTATTAAGGCCCACTATTGCTCCTGGCTGGCATGATGGATCCCGTTGCAGACCCAGCGACGGCGCGAGGCTGCAGCCGATATGGAAGTCGAAATCTCATTCGTTTAGCAAGAAAGACGCTCTCCAAGTGTGAGCCGTAGCGACACCCAAGCTAGGCCTGCCTGCCACCACAGTGGAGGGCTGGTCCTCTAAAGCTTTTCTACGGCAAAAGCCGGGTAAAGTTCCCAAAAAGGTGCGAAAAGCAGAAAGAGAGCGTCGAGGGCAACGGAGCCTCACAGTGGACAAGTCACAGGTTTCTGAGGCTCAGCGCTATTTCGGCTTTCGAGTGTGCACGTCGCCCTTGCGCAGCAACCACAACACTAGAAAAAATGGAATCAGCGACAGCATGAAAAAGAGGGGGCCGCCGCGGCGGTGGATCAGGCTGTGAATCATTTGCGGGCCGACATTCACGCAGAGGAGCCCGATCACGAGGATGCGAAATCCGTTTCGCAAAATGCCAAGTGGAATGACGAAGGCGACCAGCGCTAAACGCCGCCACGGCGTCTTTAAGAATAAATTGGCGGCCAGGATGCTGGTCATCAAAAGCACCCAGCTCGATCGAATGCCGCTGCATTCCTGCGTGACTTCGATCGTAATGTTCGGCAGTTGGAAAAAAAAGCCCCCGCGGAGAAAAGGCGTGCCGCTGAGGTGGAAGAAAAGATTAGCTACCTCCGCGGAGGCATATTTCGATGCCGTCTCAAGCGCGTCTGCCATCGCATCCGGCATCGGCACCATGAAAATGAGGTACGCCAATGGAAAAGCGGCTGCTCGCATCCAGTTGCGTCCGAAAAAGAAAAACCCTCCAGCGGTAAGGCAACAAAGGAACGACAGGGTCAGCAGAACGAGATGAGCATTATCGGCCGGCGCCAGCCCAATGGACGAGTAGGTAAACGCCATAACGCCGAGACCTGCGCCCAGGAATACGAGCGCAAGCGGAAGATCGATGGTGTAATTTTTCGGCAATTGATCGCGCCGGAGATAAAGCAGGTAAGCTGAAACGAACGGCACCAATAAAATGTACGAGTGCAGCTCGCTCCCGGCCGCGTAATTCATCAACGCCAGAAGAGGCCGGGCGAAAGCTGCCAGCAGCACAAACACAAAACCCGCGCCGCTCCAAAAACGCCACGTCTTCCTATGACTTGACGCGGTGGATTCTGAGACGTGCCCTGTCTGCGCGGGAATCATTGTTTCGCGAGCAGCAGCTCTGTGTGGTGGATGCAGCATTTCCAAGGTGCTTCTCAAGCCAGGGTCAGGGAGGTAATTGTCGATCCTTGTCCGCGGAGTTCCCTGTGGCCGAGCTATCGCATCAGCAGATGCTCAGTAAGTGTAGTTGAGTCCCAGGGAATAGATGTTGCGAGAGTAACCCGGTGTCGATCCTAACGAACCCAACGTGGTATGGTTGTAGTCTGCGTGCAGGGCGAAACGCTTATTGATCGTATAACGGAGGCCGAGAGTAAGATCGAAAGAATCCTGCGTCCCTGTCGACCCGGTTCCGCCTTGATTTTCATCATGATGATAATAAACCGCGGCTGTCGAGCTGATCCGCGACGTTAGGCCGTAGCTCAGAGTCAGGCCGGTTCGCCAGGTCTTCGTAGTCGTCACGCCTGCACCCGTAGACGATTCGAATCCATAGCTGCTCGTCCAGAGCAGTGAGTGGTTGCTACTCACATAACCAAGCGAACTTTCAAAGTAAGGGTTGGCCATATCCCCATCGTTCTCAAGAGAGCGAAATGATTCACCCCCGCGCACGTGAAAGATCAAGTGCTCTGTCAAATGGTGATCCACTCCAGCGAGGATGTACTGAGTGGTGGAATTGTTCGAGGCGGTATCGTAATTTATCATTTGAAAACGATATTCGCTGACCAGATTCGTGCGGCTTGTCAGGTTGAATTGAAACTCCTCGCTAAGCGTGTTCTGAATTCGGTTCTGAGAGTTTCCGACCGACGATGAAGTGTACTGGACGCGCTCGAGCGTGTAGTTTGTCACCGTGGCAAATCGTAAAAGCCAGTGGTAAGTAAGCGAAAAAATGTCCGTCGTATCGAAGTGAGGAGAGCGCACATTCTCCGGGCCAACGTTGGACTTGAAATTGGGCTCCGTCTGGTAAGCAGCGTAAACGCTGGCGTAGAAGGAAAGCCGTGTCGAGAAGTTATGCGTGAGCGACAAAGTGACGTTTCCGCTATGGTCGTTCTGGCCTGTCACGTCGAAATACTGGGAAAAGCGTCCGATACCAAGCACATAAAACTGTGTCGATTCCCCGGGGCGATCATAAGTGAGGACAACATTTTCCCTCGTGAACAACGAGCCTTCGGCGTTTGAGCCTATGGTGGCGTTGTCGTCGTAGCCCACGTCCACGCCGGCTATGATCTGAAACGGAGTAGATGGCAGCCAGGCCACACCCATTTCTTCGAACCTTGCACTGGCTAGGTTTTGGCCCGTCGCTTCTTCGACTGGTTCTGCCCCGATAGCTCCCGGTTGTAAAGTCACTAAAGAAGTGGTGAACAGGATAGCCAGCGCGACCGAAGCAACGCGCTCACGGTTACAGGTCCGGTGATTTCGACATTGCAAAATCATGCTTTTTGCAAATCGCACCCTGCCGGTACCTCACATCAAAACCAGCTGCGCGAGATATAGATCACGTCGCCGTCCTGGACATACTTTGGTTTCGTTGGTTTGCCGTGAATAGTTGGCCGAAGATTAATGGTCTCGGCACGCTGTTCTCCGTTGATTACGCGAGTCAGATGAATATTGCTCGGGCTCCCATAGTCACTCACTCCGCCCGCTTCCATAATCGCCTGGTAAACAGTCGTCGGCCGATCAAAAACAACTCTGCCCGGTCTGTTGGCAAATCCGGACACGGTTACCGTTGCCGAACCGTTCTCCAACGTCACCAGCACTTCACTGTTTTCAAGTTGCCCTTCGTAGCGGCTGACAAGTTCATGTTGAAAAGCGATAACTCTCTTGCCGGCAGCCGTGACTTCGCCGATGAGCGGGAGACTCACCCTGCCGTCCCTGCGAATTTTCTGCGTTTGATCTGGAACGCTTTCGTCGGCATAGGAAACCTTGATCACATCTCCGGGAGAGAGCCTTACCGCTGTTTTAGGACCTGGCGGATTCGGCAAAGGCGGTAGCGGACTCTGGCACCCACCGCACATGAGCGCAGCAAAAAGCAAGACGGAAAAAAGGCAATAAGACGATCTCAACGCACGTTTGCGATAAACTCTATCAGCGCCCGCCAATTGTCGATCGTCCCACAACGGTCTTTTGTTCTGCATCATGCAGTGTTGTTTACTCAATAAAATTGTAGCTAGGCAAGAAAAATCCGACAAGATCGATGGTCGCTGCCAAGTCAGAGCGAGCGACAGGCGTCTTACCGGGCCTTTTTGGGGCCAGAAATTCCAGGTGTGATCGGAATCCTGCTCTTAAAGCGAGGATCAGTATTGAAACCAGCCGTGCTCGCGCCACAAGCCAGCGGCAAGCATAGCAATCGGGCATGCAGATAAGCCGCGGATTCGCTGACTACATCCTTCAGCCCTTCGCTGTAGCGCCACCATCGGTTTGCGGGATAATCCGGATTTGGCACGGCAATGATGCCGACCTGCACGTTTTTTCCAAGTGCCTTTTGAAAGAGCAGCCGGGTCCGGCGTGCATGCGTGTCCTCTGTCACGACATTAATTCGCCGCACGGATGGTTCATGTTGCTGAATCCAATCCCCGAGCGCGATAGCGGAACTGTAGGTCCTGTCCCAGTCCATCGTGCGCGATGGGACCATCCGCAAGGATTCGTCCGGTACTCCCGCTTTTCTCAAGAGGTCGGCTCCAACACTGGCGGAGGTCTGGAAGTCATCGATATAGCCTCCTGTTCCCACGACTGGTCCCCCGGTTGTAAAAACGCGCCGGTAGGCGCCAGACCGGAATTCGTCCGCCGCGGCTCGAATGGCGTACTTATGAATCCACCCCTCAACCACGAGGACATCTGTGTCGATACGGTGGTTCGTGGCGAGAAAGGGGTAAACGCCTCTAAAAACCAGAGCGCCCACCAGCAACAGAGCAGAAATGAGGATCAATCGCCCGCGCCAGGAAAGCGACCATCGCTCCTTGCGATCAAACAAGCCCCATAACGCGCAGGGACGCGCCCCCTGTGTTGATCGAGATGCCGCGAAAGCACTTTGGCTTAGCGAGTCCTTTGATGCGCCGCTCATCGGTCCTCCCCTAACGAAACGATGTCGTTGGTCGCCTGCGAGAATGCAAAAGAGCAACGGAACATAACGCTAATTTTGCTCTAACAGGCTGTGGAAAAAATGCCGTGCCTGTTGCTCCCGCTGTTGTAAACAGGGGGCAAAGGTACTAGCGAGAACATGAGTAACAGTAGGAATAAGACTAAGGAGACAGAGAGCGTTCGCAGTAATTCAACGGTCTCCTAACCCAAGCTTATTCCGAAACCAGGATTGTGGACTTCACGCCGGCCGTGCATTTTTCAAGTCGCGTATGATGGACAGCAGGTTCACCGCCACGCGCCGGGACGGAGCAGAAAAGCCGATGTATGTGGCCCCAGCCAGCAGGCCTACCGGGGCGCATAGGAACAATTGCATCCACGGGTTGGCGTCAAGAATGAAAGTGCGTGCGAGCCAGGATGTGCCGCAAACTACTCCCCACACAGGCAGATGCCGCAAGCATCCGATCCAGAGATCCTTCCTGCTCACTGGACCCTGCCGTCCGGCAATGTAATAGAGCAATGGCAACTGTAATAACACACACGAAGCTGAGTAGGATATCGCGACACCGGCAGGGCCGAACGGCAGCCCAACCAGGAAAGAACAGACCGTGATACCCGAAACGATCGAGCTGGCACGAACCCAATCCTTCCCCCGCCCCTGCGTGGCGAACAACCATGTGGACGTGCAGGTAAGCGGATGGGTCAATGCGGCCAAGGTGAAACCGGCGAAAATGATGGCCGCTGCGTCCCATTTCGGGCCAAGCACGGCCAATGTCACCGGATAGGACAATGCGAGCAACAGACCGGTAAACAGAAACGTTATCAGCGCGATCGCTTCGTAGACCTGAAGGAAGGCGCGGCGATAGCGCTCCGGTTGACTTTGGACCCGCGAGAGCACGGGCAAAAAGACCGAACCGATCGGACTCAGGAATTGATCCATGGGGCGCCTGAGTAGCGCCGCAGCGCGCGAATACAAACCGAGCGGCCCCGCTCCGCAAAATCGTCCGATCAGCATGCCGTCCGTTTCGACGGCCAGGTCATAGATAAAACCGCCACTTGCCATGTTCGCTCCGAAACTAAGGAGCGGGCGGACCCCGCTTCGCCGCGACGGAGCGTGCGGGCGCCATGGAATAGCGAGCCAGGTAAACAAAGTCATTGTCATGACAGTGACAAGATTGGAAATAACAAGCGCCCAGTAGTTGCACCCAAGAAGGGCCATGCCGATCGCCACTGCCATTCCGATTGCGGTGGAGCCAATCGTGATACCTGCCAGCGCGTTGAAGCGCATTTGCCGGCTGAGCAGCGCAGAATGCTGGATTGCCAAACCGTTCAAAAGGAAAGTGCCGGACAAAGTCAGGGTAATACCTACCAGTCTCGGCTCCCTGTAGAACCAGGCCACCAGCGGGGAACAAGCTGCCAGGAGTAATGTTATTGCGCCGCTCAATCCGACGTTGATCCAGAATAGGTTCGAGACTTGCGCCTGCGTGATGCCTTCCCGCTGCACCGTGGCTGTGGACAGACCGGCGTCCTTAAAAACACGCAAGTAGCCCATCACGGCCGTAACCATGGCAAACAAGCCAAAGTCTCTTGGCGTTAGCAACCGTGCCAGCACCATGATATACGTCAGATTCAGCAGGAACTGCGCGACCTGGCTGGCGCTAGTGACAAAGACGCCTGAGACCGTGCGTCCCTTGAGGTTCGCTAAAAGATGATCGGTTGCGAAGTGTTCCGAGGCGCTGGCTGCGGGCGAAGTTAAAGAGGGAACCATACATGCCGCCTCGCTTTTCACGGCATTGGAAAGATCAGCCCTCATGTTATTATGATGCATTTAACAAGCGCTAACAATGGATGCCTCTAACTGCGCCATGACCGCATCCTTTACTTTCTCCACACTGATTGCGGTGGTCGCGCGTCGATCGTAGCCGCGCTTATAGAAGAATTTTTCCAAAAGTGGCGAGACAATTTTTTTCTGCAATCCGTACCCGTGTATTTCCCACGGACTGGTGCAGGTAAAAATGGAAACGCATCGCAGGCCGCTGCCCAGTGCAAGGTGCATGGGCAAGCTATCGCCAGAGACCAGACAGCGGTGACCCTGCACATCGGCCAGATGCTCAAGCACGGTGGGCCGGTCCTGCAGTATGTTCACCTTTAAGCCTTCCGACTCCAGTTCGTTCTTCAATTTATCATAATACGCCCATTTCTTCATCGGCCAGACCAGGCCCGCAGAGGCTGAGATAGCCACATCTCCTTGCAGCCCAGTCGGCCGCGGCGGTGGCAGATAATATGTTTCACCGCTAAAGCCAAGACCGAGGCCTTCGAAGATCAACTCCTGATAAGTGCGCCGATTTAAGAGCTTCAGCCGATCCGCTTCTTCTCGGCCGAAGGTGCTAATCAAGCTTAAGTCGAACCCCTTCAAAAACCGGCTCGTCTCCCGATCATCCTCCATATTGATCACGAGATCGTAAACCGTGTCCGCGACGCGCCTGCGATTTTCCCATGAGATACAACGCACTTCCCGATCGATTCCTTCGAGCAGGGCGAGATTGTTTTCCGCCGTGATCCAGCTAATCGGTCCATCCAATCGCCTCAACAATGGCGTCGTCCGGACGACATCGCCCGTGGCCCCAAGCTTAATGATCAACACGCTCATTTAATGCATTCAGCTTTTGCTCCTGGTCCTACTCTCGCTCTAGGAAAGCGATGTTGCATGGTAGGGACATCGCGCTGCAATGTCCGGACGGCGCAGCGCGCCGTCGCCCACCAACATAAAGGCACGAACAGAGCGGGTCGGGAATATTTCAGTCTTCTCTTTAGCTGGCGAAGCGGCC
>QHOV01000192.1:0-979 GCA_003218885.1 Verrucomicrobiota bacterium
GGATGAGTTCGCCCGCATGCCACGTAATACCACGGTCAACGTCGATCACCCGTAATGCTTGAAGAAACTCGCGAGTCGCCGATTCCTCCTTCGGTCGCATACCCGAGACAACTTCCGTAACCGACAGTGCCGAACAACGCGGCACACCATCTCTGCTAATCTCTTGCACCCAAGCGTGGACGGATTCCCGGCCGCGCAGGTACCAGATGATTACGTCTGTATCCAGCAGAACCTTAGCCACGACGGATGCGAGCGCGCAGCCGGCGGGTCGTGGTCGCGCGAAGGCGTCGGCGGTACCGGTCCATGTCGGCATCAGTCATCAGATCAGGATGATCCGCATCTGTCCACGATCCAAAGGCACGGCCCGCGGCTCGCTCGAACAGCATCTGGGCCATCTTTTCCCGAGCCGCCTCAGCAAGAAAGGCACTGACTATCATACACACGGCTATATGGGAGGGGTTGATTCCTAACTTTAGGCTTGAAGAAGGCGATCGGCCACCATTGCGGCAAAGAGCAAGCCAAGATAAAAGATGGAGTATCCAAACACCCTGACCGCCGCGGCTGTTGTTTGCTGGCGCTGCAACCGTACAGCCAGCATCACAAACGCCGCGCCCAGAAATCCCGCTGAAAGCAAGTAGACCGGCCCCAAACGAGCCACGGGATACAAGAGAAAAGTGACCAGGACGAGCACAACCGTGTATATCACAATTTGGCGCCTGGTCTCCGTTTCCCCGGCGACGACAGGTAGCATTGGCACGTGTGCGAGCGCGTAATCATCGCGGCGGAACAGGGCCAGGGCCCAGAAGTGCGGGGGTGTCCACAGAAAGACGATGACAAACAGCAGGATCGCCGTCAGGCTCAGGTGTCCGGTTGCTGCCGCCCATCCGACCAGCGGGGGCACGGCGCCGGCAGCCCCGCCGATGACGATGTTCTGCGGCGTAGATCGTTTCAACCATACCGTATAAACAAACACGTAAAA
>QHOV01000192.1:993-6754 GCA_003218885.1 Verrucomicrobiota bacterium
CGCGGCCGGCTGGAATTGGCCGCCGGCGGGTTCGGGACATGAGCGCGTCGATGTCGCGCTCCAGCACCTGGTTGATCGCGTTGGCCGAACCCGCGGACATCGCCCCGCCGGCAAGCGTAAAGAAGATGAGCCAGGGCGAGATTCTTCCCGGAGCGGCAATCAGCATGGATGCAAAGGCAGTCACGAGCAGCAAGACAATGATGCGCGGTTTGGTCAACGCGACGTAGTCCATCACCCGCTGCACCCGAGAGCGTCCGGGTCGCCCGGCGGCCTCCGGCCGGTACGCTTCTGACTCAGAAACGCGGGACGCGAGAACGGCCAGAACCACAAGCGTCGCGAATAGCGCGGCCGCTGTCGCCAGGTGCGCAATAGTCACCGCGTCGGCCAGCCGGTACTCGATGTTCAATGCGCCTAGAATGATCTGGAGGATCAGCAGCCCCACGGCGATGGCCGAAGCCGCCTGCAACTGCGGGCGGCGCGTCTGCGTCCGATAGGCGGCAGCCGCGGTGACGATGATAAGCGCGCCGGCGATGGCCGCCGCGAAGCGGTGCAACAAGTGTGCGCCGACTCCTCCGGTCAACGACGGCAGTAGTTGTCCGTAGCACAGGGGCCAGTCCGGACATGCCAGGCCGGCTCCACTGGCGCTAACGTAGCCGCCAATCAACACGAGCCCAAAGGTCGCGACGACGGTCAAGAACGCAAGCGTACGGAACGGGTCATGCCGCCGTGGCGCCGCCGGACCGGTCATCGTGGTAACTGTGAGAATGATCAGTGTGGCAAAGAAGGCCATCGCTGTTCCAAGGTGGGCAACGACCAGCCACGCGGACAATGCATGCCGTACCGTCAGGCCACCCAGCCCGATCTGAACAATTACCAGGACCAGCGCAAGATTTGAGAGACCCACCAAGCCAAGCTGCCCCACTTTCCGCAGCCGCCAGGCCGCCACAGCGACAGCGAGCGTGAGAATCCCCACAATCGAAGCCACAAATCGGTGACTCCACTCGGTTAGCACGAGAGGGTCTAACGGAGGTATCAGTCGTCCATGGCACAGAGGCCAGTCCGGGCAGGCCAGGCCAGCGCCGGTGGCGCGCACCAGCCCCCCAAGAATTATCAGGACAAATGTAGCAACCACTGCCGCGGAGGCGAGCCGGCCGAAAGCTTTCATGATCTCCTACGTAGGATTCTTGAGCAAACTCGCGGGTTCCCCCACCGGGATGAAAAGGGTGACCTGGGTGCCGCGCCCTCTCGCTGAGCCTACTTCAAGTCTTCCCCCCGCCATCGCGGCGTATTCATCCATGAGCCGAATCCCGCAGTGTGTTCCGTATGCCAGGCGCCCGCCGGCCGCCTGTTTTGGCGGATCGAACCCACATCCATCGTCCCGAACCCGTAGGAGAATAGTCTCTTCCTCGATGGTGAGCCATACTTCAACCCGACGCGCCTCGGCGTGATATCGGCGTTAAGCTCAATGCCTGGGTGCGAGGCCCGAAATGCCTCGATAAGGCGTCTCGCCTCTGAGGCGATACGGCCGGGGCGCTCAGGTGTGCGCGGGGCGGTTAGTGCCCGCGCCGTGGCCTCCAGTTCAGCGAGAATGCCTTGTAGTCGCTGGATCTCCCCAGAGCAGTCCGGTGCACCGACCCGCACAGCCTGTTCGCACACTCTCGACTGCAGGATCGCGGCGCCGATGGAATTGAGCAAAGTAGAGTGAATTTGATGCACCCAGAACGCCCGTTCTTCCCTTACAGAGCCCATAGTCGAGCCCGACACCCTACAGGATGAAGCAAAAATTAGGTCCGGATCCCCCAAGGCACTTGCTCTTGGACAGGAGGGCTATGTCCTAAGAGCCCCGGACCGACGTTCCTAGGTGCCCGGAGGATCCGGAACCTCTTGAACCGGTACCCAAACCATACCATGAGGGTATCTACCGAGTATCACAAACGAAGTTGCCTAAAGCGGCAAATCTACGGTTGGGTCGGCTTCTGTAGGAGGCCTTGGGAACGAAGAGCCGCTAGATCGTTTCGAACCGTGCGAGGTGAGATCCCGAGAGTCGCCGCAAGCTGATCCTGGGTGAGGGTGCCCTGTTCGAGCAGACCCGCAATGACATGCCTCCGCTGTTTGATCCCATCCTGCTTTGTGGCTGACCCCAGGACCGACCCCGCCTGGCTGGATTTCTCGTTGCCCGGCGGATGTGATTTGGTCGAATGAACCTCCGGTGGCGCCTTGGGGACGGGGAAGTTCATGCCGCGGACCAAGAAAGATTCAGGATTGCGGCCTACTTCTTCGAGAATCTCTCGGTTGACCCGAACGTTGCTGAGAAATACGCGTCTAAAGCGCCCCTTTAGCGTCGACGCCTGTTGAATGACCGAAGCGTAAGCCTGGCGCAGTACTCTTCGTGCGGCACCATGTAAACCCGCTGAGCCGAAGACGAGGTATAAGATCCAGTAGACCTTTTGAATCTGTTCCACACCTTCTATCTTCCGCAACAGATCAGATACGGCCCGCGCAAATCTAAGAGCGGTAGCTATGTCACCTCTTATCAGGTGCAATTTGGCCAAGGCCGCGGTCGCGAGCGTTTCATAAGCCAGTTCCTGGCCCCTCGGGTACTGCTTGCGGGCCCTCCACAAGTAACGCATGGCGCGAGAATACCGGCCTAGCTCCAGATACACCGACCCAAGCCTGTAATCAGTCTCAAGTCCTATCCAAGATTTCAACCTGAAGGGCTTATGTAGCTCCTCGCTTCGCAAGGCCCACTTCAAAGCCTCGTGGAGATCCTCCCTGTCGAGCGAGATCGCGGCCATAGTATCAGTGTACGGCGCCACGCTCTCGGTACTTGCCGTCTGGGCGCGCACATTCTTTGCCTGCTTGGCAATACGCAGCGCCCTCTCGCACTCATGGATTGCATCTCGGTGTTTTCCCATTACCGCGTGGGTGAAGGCAAGATGGATCATACCCCTCGCTACCCCTACACGGTCTCCAATCTGGGTCAGAATACCAACCCCGGATGCCATGTGAGATTCCGACAACTTCAATCGGCCTAAGTATCGGTACAAGATCCCCTTTGTGATCTTTGCCATGGCGCGTGACCGATGATCTCCGATTTCGTGAAGAAGTACGTCTGCCCGATCCAAGTATCGAATCGCGAACACTTCTCTGCTTTGGAAGCCTAGCAGAGTTCCAAGATGAAGGAAGCTTCTGGCCTGCCCAGCACGATCTCCAAGCCGGCGAAACAGGCGGAGCGCCCGCCTAAACTCCGCGGACGCGAGATCGTACCGACGCAAGTTATTGTAAACTGATCCGGCAGTCTCGTATACGCGGGCCTCGGCCCGAAGATCTTTGGCAGCACGGAATAGCTGAGTCGCTTTCCGAATGGTTGTAAGTGCCGCTTCATTAGCGTTCGTTCGCATCAAAAGGTTGGCGCGCAGATGTAGGGCTTCCGCGAGGAGCTTATGATCGCTCAATCGTTCTGCAATCGAGAGGATGGCGTCTAAGTCGGCCGACTGGCCTCGGCGGTCTCCGATAAGATCTAGCACCCCTTGGCGCTTGAGTATTAGTGCCGCCCGCCTAAGCTGCGTCTCGCGTTCACCTGGATCGGAACTCTTCACAACATCGAGGAGTTGAAGCGCTCTTGAATACCATGCCGCGGCGTCTCCGTTCGCATAGACTGCTGTGGCCTTGTCTCCTGAAGCCTCGGCGTAGCGTAGAGCCTGGATCGGGACCCCTGCCTCCTCATAATGCCAAGCGAGGTCCTCCGTTCGCCCAGGGGCGGATTGCACAATGATCTCGGCAGCCTTCCGATGAAACGCCTTGAGTGCCGCTCTCTTCTCCATGGAGAGAGCAACTAGACGCGTACTCTCGTGAGGGAACCGAAATCCTTCCTTTGTCTCAAGGAGCAACTGCGCTTCCACCAGATTGTTGGTATGTTCAATGAACGGCTCCTCAGACGACCCTACCAACTCCCTTAGCTGGTTGAAATCCACCTCCGTCCCCAGCGCAGCAGCTGCGCAAAGCAACTTTCTGGCATTAGAGGGGAGCCTCGCAATCCGCTGACGGATAATCTCCTGAACGCGAGAAGGTACGATCATTCTGAGGTCAAGGGCATGTTTATCCATGGACCAGCTGCCGAGCGGGTCCTTCTTCAGGAATCCATTTTCCAGTAGAAGCTTCAGCGACTCCAGGGCGAAAAGGGGTACACCGTTCGACCGTTCCCACATGAAACGCTGAAGGCCAGGCGGTGTGTGCCTGGAGCGGAGAGTCACCTGGATCAATTTCCCAATCTCCTGCTCTGTCAACCCCTCAACTCTAATTTCCGAGGCACCGTTTGCAGTGAGCAGTGACTGCATTTGAGCCGTCGCGTTCTCGCCTGAACGAATCGTGAGGAGCACACACAGGTTCGCCTTTGGTAGACGTTCGAGCAGAGTAAGCAGTAGAGCCGTACTAGCTTTGTCGATTCTGTGGATGTCCTCAAGTATCAACAGCGTCGGCCGGCCACTATGACTCCTACCAAGAAGGCTTAACAACGCCTCGTTAACAATCGCACTATCGAAGAATTGTGTCCTTGAAGACAGCGCAGCATGTCGATAGTCAAGAGAAGCCTCGGGCGCTAGTGCGTGTAAGAGTGCCGCGAGAGGTGAGGAAGCCCCGCCCCCAGGTTTGTCGGCACTTGAAATCCTTGGCCAGAGAGCCTGGACGAAAACATGATAGGGTGGCTGATCCAGCAGATCGAAGCAACGTCCCTGAAGAATGTCAAATCCGCGTAGACCGGCCGCGAGCACCACCGACTCAACGAGCCTCGTCTTTCCGACACCGGCCTCTCCGGAAAGGACTACGGCAGTGCCCAGCCCACGGGCCGCACGATCGACTGCTCTCATCAAACTCGCCAGATGTTCGTCCCTGCCCACGATCGGCACGTCTGATGAGTTGGCTGCTTTCTTCCAATCCGCTGACTTTAGAACCCGGTTGGCCTCCCACTCGCTGCGCGAGCGAATGTACTGGTAGAGCTCAACAGAAGCCGGGGACGGCTGAGTACCAAGCTCCTCTTGCAAGATCCTCTTCGTCGCTTCGAATTGAGCCATCGCTGCCCCTCGATCTCCGGAAAGATGATAGAGTAGCATGAGCTCACGATGACTCTCTTCATCAAAGGAGTCTATTTCGACAAGCCTGCGCGCGTAACGGATCCCCTGCACAAATTCTCCCGAAGTCTTGCTCGTTTCAACGAGCTGTCTTAATAATCGGCCATAGAGCGTTCTTAGGTACCTCCTCTCATCCTCGCACCATTCATCCGGAAAACCGTCAAGGAAATCACCATTGTAGAGCCGCTCAGCCTCCGCCATCGTTGTGGTACGCGAGTGACCATCCAAACCTGGCAAGGATTCCACGAGCGAACGAAAGCGAACCGCATCAATTTCGACCGTTTCACACCTCAGCCTCACCGAGTCTCCACTTACATCGATCCAAATTTCGGGTATTGATTGGGTAACGGATTTGAGGCGCCAGAGCGCCGTACTCAAATTTCTCCGCGCGCGCTCCTCTGTCGCATTGGGCCAAAAGATCCCGGCCAATCGATCCCTGCTGACGGCCTGCCCACTCAAAAGGAGGTAGACAAATAATGACTCGGTCTTGTGCGTAGCGAACCGAACCGGGGAAGTAGCCACCATCGAAAAACCGCCCAACACCTTGACTGTCACTGGCGGCATTTTCTCTTGCTCCCTCTCGTCAGGGCAGATGTCTTTGACGTAAGTTCAGTATCCGGCACAGAAGGGAGCAG
>QHOV01000193.1 GCA_003218885.1 Verrucomicrobiota bacterium
AAGAATTGGAAAATCGAAAATAGAAATTCGAAATTGGGAGTAGAACTCCGCTCGAAGGGGCTAGCACAGGGCGCCCAAAGATGCCGAAACGAACGATAAGAGTGAAGGCGAAACCAAAGATGCCACCAAAAGGGATGGCGCTACAAGCCGCAAGGCGCCGGACTAGCGCTGGGCGACTGGCCCGGCGGAAGCTGAGGCGTTGCCGATGGCGTCGCCGTTGACAACCAACTCGACGCGGCGATTGCGCTGGCGGCCTTCGGCGGTGTCGTTGGAAGCGACAGGCTGCGTTTTGCCGAAGCCGTGGGCGGTGATGGTTGACGGAGCTACGCCCTGCTCGGCGAGGAAGTCACGGACGGAATCGGCGCGGCGTTCGGAAAGCTGCTGGTTGAATTCATCGCCGCCGACGCTGTCCGTGTGGCCTTCGATCTGGAGAGAGAGGCCGGGATGCGCGAGAACGATGCCGGAAATTTTGGCGAGTTTTTCGCGCGCGCCGGGCTTCAGCGTGTAGCTGCCAGTGTCGAAGAGCACGTCCGACATGTTGACGATGAGGCCGCGAGCGGAGTCGCGAGTCTGCAAGATGGAATTTAGCTGATTGAGGAGCTGGGTGCGAAGCTGGGCTTTTTCGGCTTCGGCTTGCGCGGTAGCCTGGCGTGCTTTTTCGGTTTCGGCTTCGGCGGCACGCTGCTGCGCTTGCGCGGCGGCTCTATCCCTAGCGGCCTGGTCGGCGGACGCTTGCGCGGCTTGCTGCTGAGCTAACGCGGCGGCGCTGGCTTTTTCGGCTTCCGCTTTCTGGCGCGCAGCTTCGGCCGCGGCTTGCTGGGCTTCCTGCTGCATGCGCAGGGCTTCAGCCTTGGCGGCTTCGGCTTGCTGGCGAGCTACCTCGGCGTCCTTACGGCGCTGAATTTCAGCGATGGCATCGGCGCGCGCTTTGGCTTCGCGTTCTTCCGCGGCTCTCTTGTCCGCGGCGATCTTGGCTTGAGCGTCTTCCTCGGCCTTTTGTTTTACGGCCATGACGCGGGCTTCTTCGGCGGTTTGCACGACTTCGCGCGCCGCGGCGATGACGGATTTTTTGTCGCTCTTGCGCGCGTAAACGTCTTCCGCATTCCTGAGCTGCTGCTCAGCCTTGGCCAGAGTGGGAGCGGCGTACCTGTCGGCCAAGGCGATGTGCGCGATGCGCAGAGAGTTGCGCGCTTCAAAAAGTTCGAGCGGCGTCTTGCGGTCGATGCCGAAGATGGCGTTTTCAATTTTGGTGTTGGACGAGGAGTAGCTGCCGCGGCCGATAAGTTCGTAGCTGGCGTCGATGTTTTCGACTTTGCCGAGTGTGGCAGGGCCGAACACATTTTCAAGGACGACGGTGTTGCCCGGCTGCGTGACAGCGAAATACGGCTCGGCGGTGACGATCATGCCAAAAGTCTGCATGTCGGAGATGGCTTTGACCTCGCCGGCGCCGTTCTTGAGGACGACTTCGCCAAGATTGACAGCGCGGCCGCCCGGAGAGACAGCCCAGAGGACGTAAGTCAGGTACTCGAGGCCGAACTTGGTGGCTTCGTCGAGGCCGAGGAATTTTGCATCGATTTCCGTGCGGCTACCCTTGTTCTGGACTCGGGCTTCGCCGCTGGCCTGCTGCATCAATTCCGTGCCCTGAAAGTCGATTTTGGCGGCACCGGCGCGGCGGTAGTTGACCGCTTTGGTGGTGCGCGAGACGTTTTTGGAGGCGCTGACGGACGGCGCCTGTCCTAGTGCGGGAGCAGCCATCACGGCAAGCGTCCCGGTTAGAGCAAGGTAGAGCGATGCGATTTTCACTTCAGACTCCTTGATCGCCTGGCTGGGCGATGAGATTTCCACAGGCCTACGAGCGGCCATGCCTTGGGATAAGTGGCCCGCCCCGGAACACAGCGTCTCAAAAGGACGGTAATCCGGGGATGTCGTTTCTTATCTACAGGCTAGCAAAGAAATAGGCACAGCGAGGCGGTTCGGAAAGGGGCTTTGCGTAAACAATTACCCTGCCTGTCAGGACAGGGTGATTGGGGCGATGAGGCTGCGATTTAGGCCGTTTAGAGGGAGCGTAGGAACTCGAGAAGAGCGTCTTTCTCGCTAGGTTTGAGCCTTTCAAATTTTCTGGTGACATGTTCGGCTTCCTCGCGGTGGCGGAGGATGGCGTCCAGGAGCGTGACGGAAGCGCCATCGTGCATGAGATGCGAGTGCAGGCGGACACCCCAGAGAGGGGCGGTGCGGACTTTATTGCCGGTGTTGTTGAATTCGGAGAGGGAGAAGTTCTTCCAAGTGGTCTGGTACATCCTCTTGCCATAGTGCTCCAGCATGGCCACGACGATGCCGTCGCCGGTGCCGACGTCATGGAGGAGGAAGTCGCCGTAGGGATGAAACTGTTTTTCACCGAGCGCAGCAGAGAGGGCGTACGCGCCGCCGTTGACTTTTGTTCCGGCGGGAGCAGTGGTGAGCGTCTGGACATGGCAAATATCGCAGCCCACTTTGTTGAATAATTCAGCGCCGCGGCGTGCACTGGCGGTCTGCGCCAATTGGGCGTCGCGGGCGGGCGCTTCGGTGGCGCGTATGAAGCGCGCGAAACGATCGATGTCGGAGAGGCCGTCCGGGCCGGGCTTGTCATTCGGCTCGCTGACGGTGTTGCAAAGGCTGGTGACTTCGTCGGGCTGGAGGCGGCTGGTGATGCCCATTTCGTTGAGATAGGCGTCAGCAGAGAAGGACAAAAGGCTGGCGTGCTGATCCTTCCAGCCGAAGCGGCCAACGGCAGTCTGGCCGGGGGCCTCGAGAACGGGAACGTAGAGGACGTGACCGCAAATCTCTTTGTGGCTTTTCTGACATTGTTCCCTGGCGAGGTCCACGAAAGTCTGATCCGGGACAGCTTCTACGAATCCATCGCCTAGAAGGTTCAGCGAAACTCGGAAAGTGCGAATTTTCTCCGAGTCCGGCACGCGTTCCTGAATTTCCGAGGCGGGGAACGCGCCGTTCGGGCAAATGGCGCGGTCGTTTACCA
>QHOV01000194.1 GCA_003218885.1 Verrucomicrobiota bacterium
TTGCCCTGGGAATAACAAGTGATGTTGCTCCTTCATTCGGGGCGGTTGCGACATTGTTTGTGTTCTCCTTTGGGAAGCCATTCGAAACGAGAAGTAAAGAAACCAGAAACCAGAAAAGACGGGTTCTTTTCTCACTTCCGATTTTTTGTTTCTGGTTTTCCCGTGGCGGCCACGCGACGATCTTCCCCAAGCAGCAGGCCAATCCGCGTTTCTTCTCCCGCGCGCACGGTGATCTGTTTGCTGGAGGTTTCTGCCTTGCCATTCCTCATCACCCGGGCTTCGAGCGCGTAATGGAAATCCCTTCCTCGCTTCAATGGCGGAGTAATGAATAGCCGGCTCGATCCTATCGATACGGTGGCCTCGCCGTCAAACGTCAAGCGAGCATCTTCGGGAAGAGTGACTACGATGGTGGCACGATCCGGGACCCCTTGTCGTGTCCAATTCATTCTCTCCGACCGTTCCCTGGGATCATTATTATCATTCCGAATCGTCTCGACCCTGGTCAATTCGTCCTGGTTACATTCGGCCACGGCCTGCGCCTGGAGGAACAGACCAAGAGCCAAAGCAACGGAAGCGAGCGGTACAAGAAAGTACGACATAGAGTTATCCTTTCGCAGTAGAAACCGTTAGACGCCATCTGGAGAAACCGTTAGACGCATTTGGAGAAATCGTTAGACGCATCTGGATGATGTCTGCTCGCTCAAACGCCTTATTAGAAGCCAAAAAAGCCGACGTGGTCCAACACTGTTTGGGTGTTCGACCACGTCGGCATACTCATTAACGAGCCTCCCGGCACGGCCGGGTTGCCCTTTATCTAGTCATCCGACGACTTCAATGGAAACTTGACTGGTCTCCATTGGTAAAATTATTCTACGACCCGAACCGGCAATTACAAGTGCAATGCTGCTCCGATCATGATATTATGCTGGAGTGATCCGCCGGGAGCGGAGGGCCCGCCTTTTGTCGCCATGCCCAAGCGATCTTCCTTGTGGGGCTCTAACAAAGAATTGGGATACGTTCGATATTACTATGAAAACCCAAGGTGAAATCGAAGCCGCTGTCTGCGAAGGCATCAGTCGCTTTGAGCAGGAGTATATGGGCCGGGGACCGAAGGACATTCACGCCCATCTGGCCAGCGATCTGCTCGTGGTCCGCCTCCAGGGCGTTTTGACCGCTGCCGAACAGCAACTGGTCAAGTCGCTCCCAGCCGAGAAGGGAAGAGACCTGGTCAAACAAGTCCGGACGCATCTGATCGAAACCGCGCGGCCGGTCATGGAAGCAATGATCCAGGAGGTCACCGGCGTCAAGGTGTTGAGCCTGCACCACGACATCAGTACTGTCACCGGCGAAGAGGTCGTACTCTTCACGCTGGCCGAGTCGCCTGATTTTCGCGATATCAAGAAAAAGTAAGAATTGCGATCGCTTGGATTAAACGGCCCCGTGGATTTCCACCTGTTGCAGTTTCCTGCATTTCTGGCAAAAGAAACGATCTCGGTTCACTCCACTTCGGATCGACATGGTTTTCAAAGACGAGTCTTCGTAGCCGCATTTGGGACATTTCTTCCGGTATCTGACCGAGGTGCCGTCGTGACCAAGGACCACCGCCCCACTCGATCCCACTACTCGAAATAATCGTTTGGAGCTCGGTTGGTTTACCTTCGGAACTTTCTTGCTCTGCACTTTTTGGTCTTCCTCTGCGATTGCTTGCAATGCAGGTCCCTGGTTTTCTACCAGTGGGGGTGGAGTGGGCGAAGGGGGTTCGCTGACCGGTGCAGGAACGGGTATAGTCGCTTGGTCCGGCACGGCAGGAGGCGCGCCTTGTGGTACCGGAAATAGATTCTTGACCTTAGCAGCTAAGGCTCCTTTTTCGACACCTTCTTTCCAGACCGTGTATGTAGGGGCGAGCCGCCCGATGGCGGCTAACTCCTTGAGCTGCGCGGACGAGAAAGGACCCAACTTCTCTTGATCACTTGCGTAGTACCATTGGTCCGCCATTGGAGCACCCTCAATAAGGGGAAAATGGTCCGATCGATTAAGGCGGCCTGGACACTGCCCTTTTTCTGAATCGGAGCTTGAGCTTCGGTTTGGAGACCGCGGTCCCGCCTTGCCCTTCACTTCCATTTCCTGTTCCCGAGGCAGGCGGGCTTGCGCTCTCAGCCAGGCTCAGGACGGTTTCCAGAACGAAGGCTGCCTCGCTGGCAACGCTTCGGTAATCTCTTTCAGCGAGCGGTCTTAGCCGCGCCAGCAGTTCTTCCGACATGTTCAGGTATAGACCATTCGCGTTACACTTCTCCGACGCGGCTATGTCCGCGGCCGCATTCTCCGAGACCAGGCCTGGCCGAAGCGTCTCTTCCAAGATCTTCGTTGCCTCAGTCGCGACGGTCCAATGATGGCGTATGGCCGCCTGCCGCAATTGATGCATCGCGTGATTGTGCAAATGCAAGTAGAGTCCCTTTTTTGAACCGCCTAGCATGGATGGATCACATTCTCGGGTGAAGGGCCAAAATCAGCTGACTTGCCTTCTTGTCTTGGATGTCGCAGGACAGCGGCATTACTACCGGGCGAAACGATTCAAGCGGAGAAGTCTCTTCTGCCATTGGTCGGTGGCTGCCGGCCCTTGCGAATGCTGTTAAGCTTGCGCATCTTGGCACGCCGCCGGCCCTCGCAAGGTTTTTCATAGTATTTGCGCCGGCGTAGCTCCTTTTGCAGGCCGGTTCGTTCCAGAAGTTTCTTGAAACGCCG
>QHOV01000195.1 GCA_003218885.1 Verrucomicrobiota bacterium
ATAGTCGACGTCGTCCGTGCACAGCGTGTCGCCGTGCATGAGCAGCGTGCGCGTCCCGAACAGATCGAGGCTCTGCGGATCGTCGATCAGGCGGGCGTTGCACGCCGCGGCGAAGTCCGCACCGAGAAGGAAATCCCGGTTTCCGTGCATGATGTGCAGGGAGGGGCCGGCGCGTGAGCATTCGGCGAGTGCCGCGACGACGGACGCGTTGAACGGCTCCCCGAGATCGTCGTCCCCGGCCCAGTACTCGAACAGGTCGCCGAGAATGTAAAGCGATTCCGCCCCGCGCGCGGGGCCGCGGAGGTATTCGAAGAAGACGCGATTGATCTCCGGCCGCGATGCACTCAGGTGCAGATCGGAGATGAAGAAAACTGCCAAAGGACCTCTAGACTACTTCCGCCCGCTCGATGATCACGTCCTCCAGGGGCACGTCGGCGTGACCGCCGCGTTTTCCGGTCTTGATCCGCTTTATTTTGTCGACCACGTCCTGGCCTTCGACGACTTTGCCGAACACGCAGTAGCCCCAACCCTGGGCGTTCGGCGCCGTGTGGTCGAGGAAGGCGTTGTCCTTGACGTTGATGAAGAACTGGCTCGAGGCCGAATGCGGTTCGGAAGTCCGCGCCATGGCGACCGTGTAGCGCTCGTTCTTGAGGCCGTTGTCGGCTTCGTTCTTGATGGGACTTCGGACCGGCTTCTGGCGCATTCCCGGCTCGAATCCGCCGCCCTGGATCATGAAACCGTCGATGACGCGGTGAAACACGGTGTTGGAGTAGAAGCCCGATTCGACGTAGTCGAGAAAATTCTTGACCGTTTCGGGTGCGCGTCCGGTATCGAGCTCGAACGCGATGATGCCGAAGTTGGTCTTAAGCTTGACCATGGAGCCCCGCTATTTGGCTGGTTTCAGCGTGACCGATTCGATCGTGATGGGCCGCTGCGGAACGTTTTGGTGCTGCTCGACCGTCGCGGTCGGCGCCTTGGAAATTCGCAGCACGGTGTCCATCCCCTCGACCACGCGTCCAAACACCGCGTACCCGAATCCCCGCGGGGACGGCTCGCGGTAATCGAGAAAACCGTTGTCCTTGACGTTGATGAAGAATTGCGCGGTTGCCGAATGCGGATTGGGCGTGCGCGCCATCGCAACGGTTCCCAGTTCGTTCTTCAGGCCCGCCTTGAGGGCGAGTCCGGCCTCGTTTTCTATTGGAGCACGGGTCGTCTTCTCGCGCATTCCGGGCTCGAAGCCGCCCCCCTGGATCATGAAACCCTCGATGACGCGGTGAAATATCGTGCCGTTGTAGAAACCGCCGTTGACGTATTGAATGAAATTCGCGACCGTCTTGGGAGCCTTGTCGGCATAGAGCTCGAGCGCGAAACTGCCCATGCTGGTTTTGAATTCCACGCGCGGATTCTGCGCCCATGCGCCGGACATTGCCAGCAGGAGGAGGACGAGCGTCGAAATGCGATGCATGTGGATGCTCCTGGGAGGTGGATTCTGTTCGGCCGGCGGCGCAACGGACAAAAACCCGGTTCAGACCGTTCCCTCGTAGACGATGCGCCAGCGTCCGTCTTCGTGCAGCCAGTATTGGCGCTTCTTCACCGTATTCGACAGATTATTCGACCGATACTCCTGGTCGAAGCTCACCAGCACCAATCCGTCCCTGCCGGGATCTCGGAACATGCTGAGGTTGCTCACCTTGACGTTGATCCAGGTCTTGCCGCCGTTCACGAGGCGCTTGTGCCGGCTCCAGCTTTCCAAGTCCTGATTCGGAGCGGAGAAATCCTTCGAATAATGCGTGAGGTAGCGTTCCGTGTCGAGGCTTTCCCAGTCGGCCCGCCATTGTTCCAGCTGCTCTCCGAACGATGTTCGCTCGCTTGCCCATTCCTCGGGGCTTAGCCATTCAACGTCCTCGCTGATGATGACCGGCGTGACGCCGATCTGAAGGTTGCGCGCCAGCGCATCGAGATCAGAATTCGCGAGGACGACACACCCATTACTCGAACGCGGGGGTCTGCTGTAGGTATTCGATGGCGTTCCGTGCAACCAGATGCCGTGGCCGTCGCGCCCCTGAATGCGGTCCCACTCGTTCGGGTAGTTGATTGGGAAAGCGCCGCTGCCGTAGAAATCCGAGAGTTCGTTCCGGGGCAGGCTCGCCGTAACGTGATACACCCCGATAGGGGTCTTCTCGTCTCCTTCTCGGACTTTCAGCGGCCCGTTTTTTCCCGAGCTCACGTAATAGTCGGCGACGAAGCGCGGTTTCCCGCCGTCGTTCTGGTACAGATAAAGCCGCGAGCGGCGCGTGTCGACGACGACTGCGTACTTTTGATCCTCGCGCAGCTGCAGCAAATAGCGCGGTACGCGGTCCGCCGGCGGCCGCTCTCGGTGGGCTCGCAGGCGGGCGAACGCCTCGGCCCGCAGTCCCTCCATGTGCGCCTCGGGTACGTTGGGGGCCGCGCCGATTGTATTGATGGGCCGGGCGCGCGCGAGCAGCAAGTCGCCCTTGATCAGGTGAGCAAGACGAAAGTTGGGTCTTACGCGGATCAGTCCTTCGATATTCTGAAGCGCCACGTCGAGATGTCCCCGAACGATTTCTTCGTAGACTGATGCAAGCAGGGCGTCTGCCGTCACATCGAAGCGCGCACCCTTCGCGGGTGACAGGGTGGAGGGAGCTCCAAAGGTGATGGCCGCGACGAGAACGCAGGTAAGGGTCCGCTTCGACATCAGCCTCCCGCCCGCTCTTGTTGGATGAGCCAGCGGCCATCGCTCCGTACCATGACCAGAGTCTTGCTGCTCTTGATATTCAGATTGTCCGAACGGTACATCTGCCTGAAGCTGACCACCGCATTGTTCTGGTCTCTGAGCGTGACCTTGGGCGATTCGACGGCCACTTCGATCTTTTTGGGGCCGGAAATGCGCTGCCTGCGCGCCGCTTCCCATTCGGAGCGCGCTTCGCCCTTCGGCGTCTTGAAATCCTGAGCGTAAAAAGCGAGATAGGTTTCCACGTTCTGCTTGGACCATGCGCCCGCCCAAGCGAGCACCGTTTGCAGCACTTCCTCCCCGCTGCCGTCTTGAGCTCGCGCCGGTTTTTCCGCAGGCTTTGTTGCCCCGGACTTTGCCTGTCCTGCGGCCAGCTTGGTC
>QHOV01000176.1 GCA_003218885.1 Verrucomicrobiota bacterium
AGTTCTCGAGCGATGTCAATCTTGTTAAGTGGCCGGTAACCTTTCCGGTCCAGGAGCGCCAGAACTTGTTCTCGAATCTTACGTCCGTTTGCAGCCATTTGGGCGAAACAATATGGTCAGGTTTGTCGACTTAACGCGATTTCAATCGGAGATCTAACCATGCGAAAGGTGATTATTGCCGGTGCAATGGCGATTTTGCTAGCGCCGATCGCTTCGTTTGCTGCAGGAGGAGCTAAAATGAAGATCACAAGTTCTGCTTTCCAGGAAGGTGCGAACATTCCATCAAAATTCTCATGCGATGGCGCGAACACCAGCCCGCCTTTGCAGATTTCGGATGTACCGTCAGAAGCCAAAAGCCTTGTCTTGATCGTCGATGATCCCGACGCGCCCAGTGGACTGTTCACACATTGGACGGTTTGGAACATTTCCCCGCAAACCAGCACCATCGCGGAGGGAAGCACGCCAAAAGGAATGCAGGGCACAAACGACTTCGGCAAATCAGGGTATGGCGGCCCGTGTCCACCGTCTGGTACGCATCGTTATTATTTCAAGATTTTCGCCTTGGATCGCGAGCTGGATTTACCTTTCGGCGCCAAACGAGGCCAGTTGGATGCGGCGATGAAAGGTCATGTGATTGCACAAGGCGAATTGATGGGTCGCTATTCGCGCAAAAAATAACTGTAGCGGCGGTCTGGGACCGCCGAGTACCTGCGATCTGGGCCGCGCTTCGCATAGCGAAGCGACTACAGTTCGAATAATCGCGCATTTGAATTAGTCTTAGTTGTGATGCGCAAGAGGATTTGGAAAGTCGGCGAGCGCGTTTTCAACGTTTCCCGACAGGGCTTAATCATGGGCGTCTTGAATGTCACTCCCGATTCGTTCTCTGACGGCGGGAAATTTTTTGAGTTGGAGAAAGCAATAGAGCAGGGCGTGAAAATGGCCGCGGAAGGCGCAGACATGATTGATGTCGGCGGCGAATCGACCCGACCCGGCGCTGAACCTGTCGCGGCCGGGGAGGAATTACGTCGCGTGATCCCAGTGATCGAAAAACTAAAAGCAAAGATCGATGTTCCGATTTCAATCGACACATCGAAAACCGAAGTCGCGCACGCGGCGATTGAGGCAGGTGCTTCGATTGTGAACGACATCACGGGCGCTCGCGGGGACCATGGAATGCTGCCGCTGATTGCAGAAACGAAATCGGCTTTCATCATCATGCATATGCAAGGGACTCCGCGGACGATGCAGAACCGGCCGCAATATGAAGATGTTGTTTCAGAAGTTGCGAATTTTTTTCGACAACAGTATGCCCGCGCCATAGAGTGCAGCGTTGACCCCATGGCGATTGCGTTTGATCCGGGCATTGGTTTCGGGAAAACGCTTGAACACAACCTCGAGTTGCTCGCGCAGCTTGAGCGGCTTCGCGCGGATGATCGACCGTTGGTAGTTGGCGTTTCCCGTAAATCGTTCCTGGCAAAGTTAATCGATTCGCCGGAGATCGAGGAGCGACTTGGCCCCGCGGTGGCGTTGACTTCAGTCCTGCGCGCCCGCGGTGCAGACGTGTTCCGGGTTCATGATGTCAAAGAAAATGTAAGTGCGTTGCGCGTAACGGAAGCAATCCTTCGGAGGGCAGGATGATTCATCAGCTTATCGATCTCTGGTTCAGGGGCTGGCGCAGTCTGGTTGAAATCCTTCTGCTGAGCGTGGCGATCTATTACGGCTACCTCTACTTTCGTGGAACGCGGGGTGCCAAAGTACTGACCGGCCTGGCGATCGTCTTTTTAACGCTGACGTTAATTTCGACGCTCCTGAATTTAGTTGTGATCGGCTGGATCGTGCGAAGCTTCTCGGTTTTCCTCGCAGTTGCATTGGTCGTGATTTTCCAGCCGGAGCTGCGGCGAGGCCTCGCTGCGCTCGGCGGGCACCCGATTTTTTCGCTCACGAGCGAGAAACGGGAAACCGTACATGATCTGGCGGAGGCGGTGACGCAACTTGCAAATAAACAATTCGGCGCGCTCATCGCCATCG
>QHOV01000004.1 GCA_003218885.1 Verrucomicrobiota bacterium
CATCAACGTAATGGGTCAGCCGTGCACGTGTGCGTCGAAGATCTTGCAGGGTTATCGCGCCACCTATGACGCGACCGTCATTCGGAAATTGCGCGCAGCGGGTGCGATTCCATTTGGAAAAACCAACCTGGACGAGTTCGCCATGGGTTCGTCCACCGAAAATTCCGCGCTGAAGCTGACGCGCAATCCGTGGGACTTGTCGCGCGTGCCGGGTGGCTCCAGTGGCGGTTCGGCAGCAGTAGTTGCCGCGGACGCTGCGTTCGGTGCGCTCGGCACAGATACTGGTGGCTCGATTCGGCAACCGGCTGCGCTTTCGGGTATTGTCGGCCTTAAACCGACTTATGGACGAGTTTCGCGATTTGGCCTGGTCGCATTTGCTTCGTCGCTCGATCAAATCGGACCATTAACGAAAACCGTCCGCGACGCCGCCCTGATAATGAACGCGATCGCGGGTCATGATCCGCAAGACACAACCGCTCTCAACGAGCCGGCGCCTGACTATGCCGCGAGGCTCGGAAACGATTTGCGCGGCGTCCGGTTGGGTTTGCCGAAGGAATATCTGATCGAAGGCATTGATCCGCAGGTTGAAGCTGCAATTAATGCCGCGGTGAAACAGATGAATTCGTTAGGCGCTGAAATTGTTGAGGTCTCATTGCCTACTACTGAATACGCAATCGCGGTCTATTACATTCTGGCTACGGCCGAAGCCTCGGCAAACCTCGCTCGCTTCGATGGTGTTCGTTATGGATATCGAGCGGAAAATCCCAAGGACATGCTCGATCTTTATGGCCGCACTCGCGAAGAAGGTTTCGGGCCGGAAGTGAAGCGGCGCATTATTCTTGGCACCTACGTTTTGAGTTCTGGCTATTACGACGCCTATTATTTGCGTGCGCAAAAAGTGCGCGACCTGATCCGGCGGGATTTCGCCAGTGCTTTCGAGAAAGTCGATGCACTGATTTCGCCGACCTCACCGGTGCCCGCATTTAAATTGGGCGAACGCGCGGCTGACCCGTTGCAAATGTACCTTGCCGACATCTTCACCATTGCGGCTAACCTGGCCGGGATTTGCGGAATCAGCGTGCCGTGTGGTTTCGCTGAAACAGATGGGCAGCGCCTGCCGATCGGATTGCAGTTGTTAGGCAAAGCGCTCGATGAAGCGCGCATTTTGCAGATCGCGCACGCGTACGAACAGAGCACCGACTGGCACAAGGCGCGTCCGCCAATCGCTACTGCAATGCCTAAAGCGTGAGGGATTCAATCGCAGGTCGGAGCCTCCGCCAGTCGGACGGACTCGTCTGCTCGCGAGGTTTCGCCGCGCTGAAGCGCGGACTCAACAGCCCGGTGGGTCTTCGTGTATTGCTTTTGGTCTTTGTCACGATCGCGATTGTGTTTTCTGTCCTTCCGCTCCTGCATTATTTCCGCGGCCGCACCATCTTTGATTATAAACTTTGGTACGACACCGGCAAACATGTGCTCGCGGGGGATGAAATCTTTTTCTTTCGTTCGGGGAAGTACGATTTTATGTATCCGCCGCCCTGCGCGCTTTTTCTCGGAGGCGCGAGCCTGCTCGGCCAGGGAGGATTGATTTTTCTTCTGGTTGCGATCAACTCTGCCGCCTGGTTTTGCAGCGCGAAGCTGAGTGCCATTCTCGTTACAGGCCATCAACGCACAACAAATCCGTGGTTATATCTCGTTCCGAGTCTGCTGGTGATCGTTTATATCTGGTCGAGTTACCATCTGGGTCAGCCGAACCTTGTTTTGCTTGCGCTGATGCTTAGCGCCTTCGTCGCGCTGCGCGCAGAACGCGAGATAATCGCCGGCGGTCTGATTGCGAGTGCTGCGGCCATCAAGGCTTTTCCGGTAATGGCGATCATTTATTTACTTTATCGGCGTTACTGGACAGCCGCAGCCAGCCTCGTCGTGGCACTGGTATTTTTACTGCTTCTTCTACCCGCGTCATTTCGAGGATTTGAGCGAGCGTGGCGCGATCTCGAGAAGTGGAGCGCCGGAATGTTGAAATACAGCGAAGTCAGCGTGGGGCAGCGCCCGATGCGCAGTTACACATGGAAAAATCAATCTCTCGTTGGCGTTAGCAATCGCTTGCTTCGCCATGTCGATGCGGACGCTGCTTCCGCGCCGCATCAGCCGGTTTACGTCAACTTCGCGGATCTGAAATTTTCCGTTGTTAACACGATCGTCATCGCCTTCGCGCTCGCGCTGGGTACAATATTTGTCGCAGTTCTGCCTCAGCGCGGCATCCGGACGGCGGAGAGCAACGCGATTGCGTTCGCTCTGCTCTTGTTGTTAATCCTGATGGTCACGCCGCTTTCATTCGGCTACTTCTTTTGCTGGCTCATGCTGCCATTTGCGGTAGTCACCCAACGAGTGCTCCTCGGAAAAGGCTCTGCCATTGTATGGTGGAGTTTGCCCGCGCTCGCGTTGCTCGCGCTCGGCTTAATATTTCCGCGCGGCGCCCAGCTTTACGGAAACACATTTTTTGCCACGCTGCTGCTGTTTATCGGACTTGCGACCGACCTTTCACACTTTAAACGCACCGGTCAGCCGATAGCGACATAGCTTGGTTAGATTTCACTCGCCAAGCTCAAGAGACTCGCTGACCGCTTCGAATATAGGGCGATAGCCCTCAAAATCTTTTTCGGGAGCCGCCATTGTTAGCAACACGGCTGTGGGGCACGACGCGCTGCTACACCAAATATCGCGACCGGATCGACCCTTGGAAACCAAATATACTGGACTAGTTTCTCCTTAGTGATAAGACTACGGTGGATATGAAGCGGGCACACAAACCGGCGCCACGAAGCCGAAAGCACGATCCCAACTGGCAGCGAATTGTCGATGCTGCGCGGGTGCACTTTTTCAGTCACGGATTCCGCAGTGTCACCATGGATGATCTGGCGGAGGAGCTGGGTATTAGCAAGAAAACGCTCTACGCGCATTTTCCGGGCAAGATCGATGTGCTCGAGGCTGTGCTGGCCGATAAATTCGCAGGTGTCGAAGCGACGCTGAAGAAAGTTACGCGAGCGCACCTGCACGATTTCCCAGCGACTTTGCGGGAGTTATTAGCCGGTACGCAACGCGAATTGGATGAGATTAAGCCGCCGTTCGTGCGCGATATACGCCAGAAAGCGCCGGAGGTCTTCAAAGTCGTCGAACGCCGTCGTGCCGCCCTCCTCCAGCGCTACTTCGGAAAATTTTTTGTCGAGGGACAACGTGCGGGAATGGTGCGCAAGGATGTTCCGGCCAACCTGATCATCGAAGTTTTACTGGCGATGGTTCAATCGATCATGAATCCGCCGAAGATGGAGGAGCTTGGGATGATGCCGAAAGAAGGCTTCACCGGAATTCTTAAGATTATTCTCGAAGGCGCGCTCACAGCAAAGGGGCGAAAAGCGTGAATCCGTCATTCGTTCGGAAAGATCAGCGATTGGTGCGCGCAGCGGGAACTTTGACGTTACTTCTTTTGCTCGCCAGTTGCGGTGATCGCGGGAAGGCGGTTTCGGGAACGATCGAAGTGGACGAAGCGCATGTGGGCCCGCGCTTCAGCGGGCGTGTGGAGAAAATTTTCGCGCGGGAAGGCGACCATTTACGCGAAGGCCAAGTGATCGTCCAATTGGATGCGTCAGAGCTGCGCGCGCGTCGCGATCTTGCTGCCGCGCAGATCGATACCGCAATTCACGACGCAGATGCGCAGGAAGCGCAGTTGCAGTTCCTGCGCAACGATGCCCGACGCCAGCAGGATCTGCTGAAACGTAAAGTCGTATCTCCAAATGATGCTGAGCGTGCCGACAGCGCGTCGAAGTCGCAGGAGAAAAACGTAGCCGCCGCGAAAATGCGTGTCGCGCAGGCGCGCGCGCAACTGGCCGATATCGATGCGCAGTTAGCGGAAATGCAGGTGGTCGCCCCGGCGGATTCAGTGATGGAAGTACTGAGCGTAAAGCCGGGCGACATTTTGGTGCCGCCATTCAATCAGGAAGTGGCCACGCTTCTGCTGACCGGACATCTCTGGGTGCGCGTTTATGTTCCCGAATCCTGGCTGGGTTTGATTAAACTCGGCGAGCACGTTCGCGTCCGTGTCGATTCGTTCCCGGGCAAAGACTTCGATGGCGTTGTCGAGCAAATAAATCGTCAGGCTGAGTTTACCCCGCGCAACGTGCAAACAGTCGCGGACCGGATCAAACAGGTGTTTGGAGTGAAGGTCCGTTTGCCGAGCGACGACGATCGTTTACGCGCCGGAATGGCGGCGGACGTCTATTTTCCAAATGTGAAATGATGGTTAACCACGAAGAGCACGAAAGGTCACGAAGGCCAGAATAAAATTTGAAGCAAACTTTGGATTTCTTCGTGTTCTTCGTGTCCTTCGTGGTGATTTAATATGGCGCTACAGCAACAGCCGATGATCGAAGTTGAAAGGCTAACGAAGCGCTTCGGCACAATCACGGCTGTCGATCACGTTTCGTTTTCGGTCGGAAAGGGATCGATCTTCGGCTTTCTCGGTCCGAACGGTTCCGGCAAAACGACCGTGATCCGGATGCTATGCGGGATTCTGGAGCCGAGCGACGGCACGGGGCGAATCGGCGGGCACGACATCGTGCGAGATGCCGAGCCGATCAAAGAAATGATCGGCTACATGTCGCAGAAATTTTCGCTCTATGACGAGTTGACGGTGAATGAGAACCTCATCTTTGCCGGGAAGCTTTATGGCCTGAGCGGCCGCGAATTGAACCAGCGGCGCGACGAAATGATCGCCACGACGCATCTTGAGCCGTACATCGATAGGAGGGCCGGGCAGCTTTCGGGCGGCTGGCGTCAACGGCTGGCCATGGCGTGCTCGCTTATGCACAGGCCGAGCGTGCTCTTTCTTGATGAGCCGACTGCTGGCATCGATCCGGTCGCGCGGCGCGAACTCTGGGATTTGCTCTTCGAGTTCGCCGGTAAAGGCATGACGCTTTTTGTCACGACCCATTACATGGATGAAGCCGAGCGCTGCGATCATGTGGGCTACATTTACATGTCGAAACTGATCGTATGCGGTGAGCCGGACGACTTAAAAAAACTGCCGGAGGTAAATCCGCCGGGAACACGCCGGCTCGATGTGACTTGCGATCATGTGACCACGGCATTGCATGCCATGCACGAGATGCGCGGAGTGCGCAGCGCTACCGTCTTTGGCCAATCGATGCATTTGTTGGTCGATGAAAACGTCAAGCGCGCCCAAATTGAAGAACAATTGCTCAAAGTCGGGATTGGTCATGTCGAGATTCACGTAATCGGCCCTTCGCTCGAGGACGTGTTTGTCGAGCTTTCGGCCAAGCATGCCGCTGAACAACAAAAGGCTGCGTGATGAAACACAAACTTTTTCGCGGATTCGGCGCAATTTTGTTCAAAGAGTTCATCGTCGTCGCGCGCGATCCGCTCACGCTCTTTTTTTTCTTTTTCCCGCCGCTGATCGAGATGATTGCATTCGGCTATGCGCTCGATAACGACGTGAAACACATGGCGATGCTTGTTCTCAACGAAGATCGCACCGTCGAGAGCCGTCAGTTGATCGACCGTTTCGTAAACACGGAGACATTTCGCGTAGTGGGTGAAGTGCAAAGTTTGGAGCAGCTCAAGAGCGAAATGCGCAAAGGCCGCGCCTATGCCGCGCTCGATATCCCGCCGAACTTTACTCGCGAATTGTTGGCAGGCCACTCCGCGCAGGTGCAACTGCTTGTCGATGGCTCCAATTCCACGACGGCGTTGCAGGCTCTTCAGACTGGACTCGGCGTGGCGTTGACCCAATCAATGGAATCGCTTTTGCGTGAAACCGGCCGGAAGGGGATGCCGATCGATGTTCGCCCTCAAATGCTTTACAACCCAGCCATGCGCGCGCCGAACTTTTTTGTGCCGGGCGTGATTGGCGTCGTTTTGCAAATTGGGACGACGGTTGCTGCCGCCATGGCCTTGGTGCGAGAACGGGAACGCGGCACGCTTGAGCAATTGCTGGTGAGCCCCTTAAGCCGCGCGGGCCTGATGTTGGGCAAGTTGGTTCCATATTTGTGTATCGGCATGGCAATGGCGGTGGTTTTGTTCACCATTATGCGGTTTGTGTTTTTCGTCCCAATCGTGGGCAATGTCTTCGCGATGATGTTTTCCACGTTAGTGTATGTGTTTGCGCTGCTGAGCTTGGGTTTGCTCGTCGGGACCAGGGCCGAAAATCAAATGCAGGCGCTCCAAATGTCGATGGTATTTCTGCTGCCAAGCGTCTTCTTTTCCGGATTCATTTTCCCACGGGAAACCATGCCGTGGATTTTTTACGCCCTCGGCGCGCTCTTCCCCACGACATATTTCATCGCGCTCATGCGCGCGATCATTTTGCGCGGCGCAACGCTTCTGGAATACTGGCAGAACCTTGTTGTCCTGATGGTGATGTCGATCTTGCTGTTCAGTTTCTGTGCGTTGCGATTTCGGAGAAAAATTGCGTAAGCGCACAGGTGCGTTCCAGCTGTGTTGCGATCACTTCTTTTCAGCGCTCTGCGCATTGCTATCGCGGTCGCCGCGGTTTTGGCGTTACTCTGGTGGTTCGGAGTGAGAATGCCCGGCAAGAATATTTTGAAGGTTGCACCGCTGTCGACCGATGAAGTTGCGCTTCGTGAAGAACTCCGTGCCAGTGTGCAAAAGTTGGCTGGAGAAATCGGCGAACGCAACATGTGGCATTACCCGCAGCTCAATGCCGCTGCTGATTTTATCGAAAATTCTTTTTCGCGCGCTGGTCTCCGAACGCGTCGCGACAGTTACGACATGCAGGGGCAGGCCTGCCACAATATCGAAGCTGAAATTGCCGGCGCTCGTCCCGAGATTCTTCTGATCGGTGCGCATTACGATTCGGTATTTGGCTCACCCGGCGCGAATGATAACGGCACCGGCGTGGCTGCAACCCTCGCGTTGGCGCAGCGCTTTGCCGGCAGAAAGCCAGAACACACATTGCGCTTTGTCGCGTTTGTGAATGAGGAGCCGCCCTATTTTTTGTCCGATGAAATGGGCAGCTTTATTTACGCCGGCAGATGCAGAGCGCGCGGCGACAAAATCTCAGGCATGATCAGCCTTGAAACGATCGGCTATTTTTCCGACGCGCCGCATTCGCAAACCTATCCGTCGCCGGGATTGGGTATCTTTTATCCGAAAGTCGGCAACTTCATCGGATTCGTCAGCAACGTTCACTCACGGGTGCTGCTCCGTCGCGTAGTCGCGCTCTTTCGCAAACATGCAAAGATTCCGTCCGAAGGCGCGGCGCTTCCGGCAGTCATTCCCGGCGTTAGTTGGTCCGACCAATGGTCATTCTGGCGGTACGGCTACCCAGGTATCATGGTCACTGACACCGCGCCGTTTCGTTATCCCCATTACCATTCATCGAGCGACACACCCGACAAGCTCGATTACGATCGCTTCACGCTTGTGGTCAGCGGTATAGAGAAGGTGATCGAAGATCTGGATAAATTGTAGCGTCGGGCCTAGAGCATCACGCCGCGCATGATTACGAGGGCGATGCTGAAATAAATAATTAGTCCGGTCACATCGACCAGCGTTGCGACGAAAGGCGCAGACGATGTTGCCGGATCGGCGCCGACTCGCCGCAGAACAAATGGCAACATCGAGCCAGAAAGCGAGCCCCAAAGCACTACTCCGACAAGGGCAAGCCCGACGGTTATGGCAACAAGCGGCCAGTGTGGTCCGTATAGCTCACGGTGAAAATATTTCTCGCCGATGATAGACCACAGCGCGACCCGCAAGATCCCGATTGCGCCCAGAATCGCGCCCAACGACAGCCCCGCCCGAATTTCACGGGACGCTACGCGCCACCAGTCGCGCAACGTCACTTCACCCAGAGCCATCGCGCGCACAATCAGGGTTGATGCCTGTGACCCGGAATTGCCGCCACTGGAAATGATCAAGGGCAAAAACAGCGCCAGCACCACGGCCCGCGCGATTTCATCCTGAAAGCTCGCCATGGCAGTAGCGGTCAACATTTCTCCGAGGAACAAAATCACCAGCCAGCCAGCGCGTTTGCGAATCATTTTCCAGAGAGAGATGCGCATGTACGGTTCGTCCAGCGCCTCCATACCGCCGAATTTTTGGATGTCCTCGGTCGCTTCCTGTTCGGCAACGTCCAGCATGTCGTCGATCGTCACGATGCCGAGGAGCACGCCGCTCGAGTCAATGACCGGCAGCGCCGTCCGATCGTATTTCCGAAAAAAGTTCAGCGCGTCCTGTTGCGAATCGGTCACATTTAGCGCGACAAATGTTTGGTCCCGGATTTCGCTCACTTTTACCGTAAGCGGCTTGAGCAAAAACTCACGAATGCGCACGTCGTCGATCAGCTTGCCACGGTCGTCGACGACATAGATGACGTTGATCGTCTCGCTGTCCTGACCGGTCTCGCGCACGAAATCGAGAACCTGTTGCACCGTCCAATTGTCATACACGGCGATGAAATCCGGCGTCATCAAGCGGCCCACGCTGTCTTCGGGGTAACCAAGCAGTGCCGTGGCCACATGACGCTCGTCCGGCGTAAGCAGTCGAATCAACTGGCGCGCCGCTGCGCTTGGCAATTCTTCCAGCAGCGCCGTGCGATCGTCCGGCGCCATCTCGTTTAGAATCCCGACGACCTGCTCGTGTGCCATAGCGCGTAGCAATTTCTGCTGCGCGTCAAGATCCAGATATTCAAAAACATCCGCCGCCAGCGCGTGTGGAAGGACGCGAAAGATGATGACCTGTTCGTCTTCCGGCACATCAAGGATCACTTCGGCCACATCGGCCGGCGGCCATTCACGAAATACTTCGCGCAGCGCTCCGAAATTGCGGGCGTCGATCAGGCTTTTGATTTCCGGTTCTAAAATCTTACCGACCATAGCTGTTGTTCGCGCGCGGCTGCCGCCGAGTTTTAACACTCAGATTTGACAAGCGCAATGGTAGGATCATCGCGCTGCGATGACTCCCGAAAGGTTTCGCGACAGCGCGGCGTCCCTACCTCTGCGCTTGGCATTTGCCTGAAACGTTCGAAAATAAAGCTAATGCCGGCAGTTGCTACAGCCTCAATGATTCGGCGTGAGATTGGCGACGACCAAATCTGCGTGCTGATATTCGATCGCCCTGAGTCGGGCGCGAACATTTTCGACGCTGCCACGCTCGATGAACTGAATGAAAATCTTGATTTCATCGAGCATGACGCCTCATTGCGTGGCCTGATTATCGCGTCGGCAAAAAAATCGATCTTCGTCGCGGGCGCAGATTTAAAGACGCTGTTGCAACAGGCGCAGTCGGGCGATATGCGCGAATTCATTGCAAAAGGGCAGCGAATCTTTGGCCGACTTGCCAATCTAAAGATTCCAACGGTGGCCGCTATCCACGGCGCATCCGCGGGCGGCGGTTACGAAGTCGCCCTAGCGTGCGATTATCGAATCGCCAGTGATGATCCGGCCACGAGGATTGGGCTTCCCGAAACTACACTCGGACTAATTCCCGCATGGGGCGGTTGCACGCGCCTGCCCCGCTTGATCGGTGCCGAAAAGGCTGCTGACGTGATTTTGAAAGGGAAACTTTATTCTGCTCAAGAAGCTTTGAAGCTCGGGTTGGTCGATGAAATTGCGCCGCGCGATCAGCTCATCCATCGCGCAAAGGAACGATTGCGCGTCGGAAAACGCAAAATGGAGGGCGGATCTCCTGGGACGCCAGCCTCGCTGGCCCCTCCACGGCAACACGGAAATCCGGCGCCAGAACGCGCTTGCCAAATCATCAACAAGACTCTTTCGATTTCGCCTGATGAGTCGTTGCGGATGGAGCTGGAGGCGATTGTGGAGCTTGGCAAAACGGAATCGACGCAGAACCTGATCCGCAATTTCTTTTTGGCGGAGAAATACA
>QHOV01000005.1 GCA_003218885.1 Verrucomicrobiota bacterium
GTAGTCGCGGATGCTAAACGCGGATCCCGCGCATGCGGGATCGTGCTCGTGCCACCATTGGCCTGATCCGCTCTCGAGTGCGCGTCGGTAAATGATTCCCATGCCGCCGCCGATGCTGAAGAATTTGATGGCGTATTTGGATTTCAGCTGGCGAACGATGGGTGTCACTTTTGTAATAGCGCTGGCAAACGGCTCGGCTTGGGTGATCTGCGATCCGATGTGCATTTGCACGCCGACGATCTCTATATTGCGCATTTTTGCTGCGCGCTCGTAAACCGCAGGAAGCTGGTCAAGCGCGATGCCGAACTTGTTCTGGCGCGAGCCAGTCGAAACGTACTCGTGCGTGTGCGGATCGACATCGGGGTTGGCACGCAGAGCAATCCGAGCACGCAAGTTTTTCGTGCTCGCGATGCGATCGATGTACTCCAGCTCCGCTTCACTCTCGACGTTGAAGCTGTAAACGCCCTGCTCCAGTGCGTACTCGATTTCCTCGGACGACTTACCCACACCGGCGAACGTGCATTTGGCGGCATCGCCACCAGCCGCAAGCACGCGATAAAGCTCGCCACCGGAAACAATGTCGAAACCTGCGCCTGCCTCTGCCAGTAACTTCAGGATCGCTCGATTGGAGTTCGCTTTGACCGCGTAACAAATCAGATGATCAAGCGGCGCGAGCGCGGCATCGAGCCGCGTATAGTGATCGAGAATTGTTCCTGCGCTGTAAACATAGAGTGGCGTGCCAAATTTCTCGGCCACGCGCGCAAGATCCACATCTTCGCAGTGAAGCTTGCCGTCACGATAACGAAAAAAATGCACAGGCGAATGTAACGACAAGGAATGGCGATTTCCAATTCGCCGAGGGTAGCGCACGCGTCTCGCGTGTTGGTTTCGGCGTCCTCGCCGAAACGAACTTTCATTTGAAGCAACGCTACGCGATGGCGTCTTAACGATATTTCATCAGGCAACGAAAAGTTCGCGACGGCGGGACACCTTCGTGAGCACGAGGGGCGCGTGCGCTACCCAAGCATTCTTAAACCAATATTCAGAAGCGCGATCAATGCTACGCCCACCAAAAAGCTGGTCAGCACTAGTGCCTTTCCATGCTTGAGCATTTCTCCGAGCACAGCGTGCGTGGCCAGATAGAAAAATCCGCCGCCGACATGCGCCATGATCAAGCCGAGCCAAAAAGTCGAAACATTCGCCAGAAAAAAATAGCCGATGACACCGCCCAAGAGCGTGGTGGCCTCAACTGCGCCAACCCAGCCGAGCGCGGCGCTGCGATGCAATCCAGCACCTATCAAAAGGCTGCCGAGCGCGAGCCCTTCAGGAACCTTGTGAATGCACAGAGCGGAGAACAGCGACCATTTCGTCGCGTCCATCGCAGTCCCGCCGTCGCGGGATTGAATTCCCAAAGCCAAACCGTCGGTCGTGCTGTGAATTGCCAATGCCACGACTAGCGCGGTAGCAATTTCGCTGAAATGCCGCGTCGCATCCGCGTCGAAATGACTGGCGGCGCAAGCAGGGCAAACGTGATGGACATGTTTACTGAGAAAGAAGAAAAGTGCGTAGCCAGTAGCCAGCGCCAGGAACACCGCCCACCAAGGACACCCACCCAAACTTTCCGGCAAAATTGCAAAGATTGTTACACCGAGAAGGGTTCCGGCGGCGAAACTGATCAACGCGCAAAGCGGCTTGTGCGCCAGTTGCAGCGACGCACTGATCGATCCACCGGCAAGGGCGAAAGCATACGCCGCGACAACCTGCCAGAGCGGGTTAACCATTTAGGGGCCTGCGCTTGCCGCAGGCGCGGGATGATCTTCGCGGCAATGCTGCGTCTCGATCGTAACGTGAACCAGTTCGTCGTGGCCGCGAAGCAACGCTCGATAGGAATCGCAGCTCTTTGGCTCGTGCGCGACAATCGAAATCATTGCCGCATATTTTCGGATGCCGACCTGCCAGACGTGCAGATCGGTCACGAGCGAATCGCCGTCGCTCTCGACTGCGCGGCGAATTTGATCAGGTAAATCCGAGGATGCAGGCGTGCGATCGAGCAAGATGCCGCTCGTATCCCGCAACAGCGTGTAAGCCCATGAAAAAACGACCCCGCTGCCGACAATCCCGACGACCGGATCGAGCCATGCCCAGCCAAAGAATTTCCCGCCAGTCAATGCCGTGATCGCCAGCACCGAAGTAAACGCGTCGGCCAGCACATGCAGATAGGCCGCGCGCAGGTTTAAGTCCTCACGATGAGAGCTGCCATCGCCACTTTCGTGATGACGATCGGCGAGCAAAACTGCGCAACCGAGATTTACCAGCAATCCGACGCAAGCGATACCGATCGCTTCATTAAAATGAATTTCCAGCGGGGCAAACAGCCGGTGCACAGATTCACCCGCCATTAGAAACGCCACAATCGAGAGCACCACGGCGCTGGTGAACCCGCCAAGCACACCTATTTTCCCCGTGCCGAAACTGAAGCGCGCATTGCCGGCTTGCGTTCGTGCGAAGTAGTACGCCATCGCCGTTATCACAAATGCAATCACATGCGTGCTCATGTGCCAGCCGTCGGCCAGCAACGCCATCGAGTGCGACATCAACCCGGCGACGATCTCGACGATCATCATTGCCGCCGTAACACCGATCACAATGCGCGTGCGCCGTTCCGCATGCGAAAAATCCGGAACGAAATCGTGCGCCTTGTAGAAACGCGAATGATCGGTCCGATGCACTAGGCAAAACTACCGCGATTAAGAGAAGTAATCCTCAAAAATCGAAAGCCACTGTACCGTAAAATCCACGGCGCTGACCGAACTGTGGTGCACCGACGCCGATGCCGCTGCCATCGCGCAGTTCGTAGATCTTATCCAGAATGTTCACGACATCGAAACGGATTTTGACCGCCATTTTCCCGGCGATCTTGATTCGGCGCGAGAGGCTGACGTTGAATGTCTCATAGGGATGGTTCTTTTGAGTATTGGCAAAACCTCGCCGCAACCCGTTTCCATAAAGGCCGTCGATGGCCAGTCTCCAGTCGTTCCACGTATAGGAAAGGCCGGCCGATCCGGTGAAACGCTGATCGTGATCGAGAAAGACCCAGTTTTTCTTGATGTAGGCAAACTCATCCGGATCGAATAGAAATTGCGCAGAGCTCACATTCGTGCCGCGCGCCCATTCATAGGCTGCGTTTAGATACGCGGAGAACGGACCGTGATCGTAGCTAGAAGTAAATTCGCCGCCGTAAATCTCGCCGCGCTTGTAATTGAACGACGAAAGAATGAGCGCTTCGCCGAATTGGCCTTCATCGAGAACCGAGTGCGAGCTTTTGTAGAAACCATCGATGCCTATATTGAAACCTTCGGCAATTTTCTGCGTCACGCCCGCGTCGAAATAATGCGCGCGCTCCGATGTCACGGGGGAATCTTTGGTGATCGCTGACTCGTTGGTCGTCCCTGCAAATTTGGCGATCGTACTTTGTGGAACGCCTTCCAATGGCGGTGGCGTGAAATAGCGCGCGTAACCGGCGTGTAACGTCGTGCCTTTGAACGGCTCATAAACCACGTTGATCCGCGGGCTGAGTTGATTCTCATCAACAAACGCGTTCACGAAGTCGAGCCGGCCACCAAAATTAATCGTGAGTTGTTCGAAAGGCTTCCATTCGTCCTGCAAATAGAAGCCGTAGAAGTAGCCGTATTTATCGTGATTATCGACGATGCGCAGCGGAATCGTGCTCGTCTGACGGCCATTTTCATCCACCGGAAAAACGAGCGTGACAGTGTCAATCGTTGCATATCCCTCCGTGAAAATGAAACCAGCGCGAAGCGTGTGTTGGTCGGTGAGTTTGTAGCTCGAATCGAATTCGATACCGTTCGAAAGAATGCCGCGATCGACTCGTGAGGCGACACCATTGAAAATGAGATCGCCCACGTCATCTGGTCGAAAAAGGATGGCGCTGTAGCGATTGAAAGCCGATGCCTGAAAACTGAAATCGCCTACGTGCTTTTGGTAAGTCAAAATCGCGTAGGTCGAATCTTCCGACTGGTTTTCGTCCAGCTTTGCCGAATCAAATGTCGATCTTGTCCCAACAGTGAAGGCTGGTGTCAGTCCGGGAGTATTGGGAATCTGGAAATCGCTGTGGTTGCCGCTGATCAGAAGGGTCAAGCGGCTCGTTGGATCAAAAATGTATGAAGAATAACCGAATAGCTTGTACTGATCTGTATCATCATGAATTGGGCTGCTGCTGCGCGTGGGATTTTCAATGCCAATGCCATCGTGTAAATAACTTTCCGTGGCGAAATAGCTGAGCTTTCCCAGCACACCACCGTACTCCAAGCTTTCCTTGATCGTGTCGAAACTGCCGACAAACAGCGAGGCTTCGCCTTGCTGAAACACCGCGCCGTTTTTGGTATGTATGTCGATCACGCCGGTGTTACGGAAACCGAATTGTGCCGGAAGCGCGCCGGTAATGAGCGAAACACTATCGGCAAAACGCGTCTCGAGTTCCTGTCCGAATCCAGGAATGCTTTCCGGCAGGAGGACGTCATCGATACGGTATTGCAGATTGGCGTGTTCGCCGCGGACGTGAAGCTGGCTGAATGAGTCTTGCGCCACGCCTGGAAATCGCAGGATGGTTTGATTAAACGGCGCGCTCTCGCCTTGCGCCTGTGAATCGAGTCTGTCCGGGCCGACGGTGTAACGCGTCGCGCCGAGATTCGGCACGATCGCCTCACGCGAAATGTCGAGTTCCTGACTTTGCACGACGACCTCCTCCACGGTCGCAGAGCCAGGTGTTGCCGTCGTGGATGGTGCGGGGCTGGGCGCAGTTGTGACGGCTTCTTGCGCCATGGCAATGCTCGCCTCGAAAAGCAGCATACTCGCTGCGGCTAAAATTCTTTTCATTGAGATTTTGAGAAATGGGATTTTTAAAAGTGTGATTGGTTATTCGCTTCGCGATCGACGCGAAGACACGTGAAAGCGATTTGTAGGGCGCTTCTCTGAAACGCCGATTCTATTGGGCCAGCGTCTGATACAGACGCCCTACAATTTTTAAGCGCGCGCAGGCGGCGCGTGCTCGAAAATGGATGCGCCAAGAAATGGCGATTGAACCCAGCAGGGAGTCAACGCCGAAATTTTAGAAAACTGAACAGCCGGAAACGGCACGCTGACCAGCGGCGGATGAGCAGCATGATCGTAGCTGCCGGATGCGATCATTGTCGCTGCGCAATTGTGCTCGACACGATTCGCATCCTTGTGGACGCGCTGGTGCAATTGCGGTGAAGCACTCAGCGCGAGCGCCCAGAGAAATCCCACGGAAACGAAGATCGCAACAAACGAGCGTCCGCGATTTGTTGAACGCGCAAACGTGCTCATTGCGCTGCGAGCTTGTCTCCAGCGCGCCTTTCGTGCAAGCAATTTCCTGCGAGCGCTACCGCAACAAGACTAAACGCTCTCTGAGCGGATGGCTCGCACCGCTTCAGTGGTCGCCGGTTTTTCCGCTCGCTTCAGCACTCCTCTGAAAAGCGACGGGATGATTAGCCCTGGAAGCATTCGGGGCTGTTGATCTGATCAGGATAAAGCGCGCGTACGCGCTATTCTCCACGTAAGGATCAGAATCTGTCACAATTGGACCGAAGTATAGGTGTCCAAGATGGCGCCAGCACTCCAACATGATGCCGCTCCGAAATGGATGTCCTTTGGCAGTGACGACGATACAATTGTTCTCGCGCCAGTTGCCCGGGTTCGATTCACCCCACCGTAGCTCCAAGCTCGTGAGTTTCAGCGCATCGAGCGCAACGAGCAGGTCTTCCGACCATTGGTAGCAATAACCCCGTTTCTTCAGACCATGATAAATAAGGAAATTGTTAAAAATCGGCGTGCCGAACATGCGGTACTGCCGCCTCAACTGGCTAATAGTTGCGTAAGCACAATCTGCCAGCAGCTTTGCTTCGTTCCGATCCACTCTCGACGAAAGTGCCGCGAGTTGACTGGCCAGCGCTTCCGCCTTGGCTAAATCGCTGCGGGGTACTTGCAATGAGGCCGAAAACTCGCCGCGGGACAAGTCCGTCCGATTGGCGGACTTTTGCGGTTGTTGACCGGCAGTGGCGAAGCCGGTCGTCCAAAGTGCAAATACGGCAACTGCCCCAACCACGCCGTGAATCGATGAACATTTTCGCTGGCAATCTCGTCTTGCGAATACATGCATCGAGCGCGCAACTTTCGCATCAGGATGAGTTCGCTTGTTCATTGATATAAGCTCTTCGAGAAAATACCGCGGTCCGACTGTATGCAAGCGCGGCAAGATCAACATTGAATTCCAGTGGGACTGTGATTGCGATTTGCCGGCGCGACGAGGAAGATTCATGCCGCGCGACGTAATCCACGTGCACCGAGAAAACAGACCAGCAAAAAGCGTGGTTGCGGGACGCGATCGAAACTGCTCATTGAAAAGGAACTCATGACCTACACCTGCCCAATGCATCCGGAGATCGAGCAGGATCATCCGGGGGAATGCCCGAAATGCGGGATGGTTCTGGAGCCGAAGACGCCTCGCATGGTTGAAGAGGACGAGACGGAAATTCGTTCTTTGTCGCGAAAATTCTGGAGCGCGCTTGTGCTCACGATCCCGGTGCTGATCCTCGCGATGGGGCACGCCGTTCCTGGTTTGTACGTCGATTCGATTATCCCAAGGCAAATCGGGAAATGGATTGAATTTGTGCTGACGACACCGGTCGTGCTGTGGGCTGGCGGCTTTTTCTTCGCGCGCGCCTGGCGATCGGTCGTCAATCGCAGCCTCAACATGTTCACGCTTATCGCCGTCGGTGTCGGCGCAGCGTATTTCTATAGCGCAGTGGCAGTGATCACGCCCGGGATTTTTCCGGATTCATTCCAGCGGAACGGAGAAATCGATCTTTATTTTGAAGCAGCGGCCGTCATCACCACACTCGTCTTGCTGGGACAATTGCTGGAAGCAAAAGCGCGCAGTCGCACAGGACAGGCGATCAAGGCCCTGCTGGGCCTTGCCGCGAAGAGTGCGCATCGAGTTCGTGATGGTAGGGAACAAGGAATTCCCGTGCAGGAAATTCACAAAGGCGACGTGCTCCGTGTCCGGCCGGGCGAAAAGGTTCCGGTCGACGGCGTAATCACGGAAGGCAGGAGCAACATCGACGAATCGATGATCACCGGCGAGTCGATGCCGGTTACCAAAGTAGCCGGAGAAAAAGTGACCGGCGCGACCGTAAATCAGACCGGTTCTTTTCTGATGCGAGCGGATCGTATCGGCTCGGAGACGATGCTTGCGCAAATTGTAGAGATGGTGGCGGAGGCGCAGCGCAGCCGCGCGCCGATCCAGAAGCTCGCCGATACCGTGTCCGGCTATTTTGTTCCAGCCGTCGTTGCTATTGCGATCCTCACGTTCATCGTGTGGTCAATCTTCGGCCCTGCCCCTGCGATGGCTTATGCGTTGGTAAGCGCTGTTTCGGTCCTTATCATCGCGTGTCCCTGCGCGCTTGGGCTGGCAACGCCGATGTCTATCATGGTTGGTGTCGGACGCGCTGCGCAAGCCGGCATTCTTATTAAGAACGCGGAAGCGATCGAGATCACCGAAAAAGTCACGCATCTGGTCATCGACAAGACTGGGACGCTGACCGCAGGGAAACCGGAGGTCGTTAGTCGCGTTGTCGGAACCTCAGGAAACGAGCGCGATCTGTTGCAAATCGCCGCAGCGTTGGAAAATCAAAGCGAGCATCCGCTGGCGCGCGCCATTGTCGCTACAGCGAACAAAGAGCAAATCGAGTTGCGTGAAGCAACGAGGTTTGAATCAATCACTGGCGGTGGAGTCGCCGCCAAACTCGACGGCAAACTTGTCCGCGTTGGCAAGGAGAAGTTTCTCAGCGACGCACGCGTGACAATTCCTGACGAATTAAAAAATCAGGCGCGTACCTTGCAGGATAAAGCCCAGACCACCGTGTGGGTGGCCATCGATGGCAAGGCATTCGGCGTGATCGGGATTGCCGATCCAATCAAGGAGACCACGCGAGAAGCGGTCCGCGAACTTCACGCCATGGGCTTGAAAATAATCATGTGCACCGGCGACAACCGTCGCACGGCCGAATCGGTCGCCCGCGAGCTGCACATCGATGATTTTCGCGCCGAAGTGATGCCGCAGGAAAAGATCGACATGGTTAACACATTGAGATCGCAAGGCGCAATCGTCGCCATGGCTGGAGACGGAATCAACGACGCGCCGGCGCTGGCGGCCGCGCACGTCGGCATTGCAATGGGAACCGGAACGGACGTTGCTATTGAAAGCGCCGGCATCACGCTGGTGAAAGGCGACCTCATGGGAATTGCCAAAGCGATCCGTCTCAGTCGCGCCGTGATGCACAACATCCGCCAAAATCTTTTCTTCGCCTTTATTTATAACGCCTTCGGCGTGCCGATTGCCGCCGGCGTGCTCTATCCTTTCTTCGCAATTTTGCTCAGTCCGATGATCGCCGGCGCCGCAATGAGTTTCAGTTCCGTTTCCGTGATTGGAAACGCGCTGCGTCTGCGTCGACTACAATTGTAACTTTTTTTGTGGCGCCCGACATTTTGTCTGTTCAGCCAGCCGTGCGTGTTGCGCCAGTGCCTGCGTGATTTCAGCGCCGCTTTCTACGACGCAATTGTTCTCCGCGAAAATCTGGCGGCGGCAAAGCAGGATTCTTCGTACTCACGGACACGCCGTGACTCTGGTTGGAATTCCGAGAGCTCATTGCCGGATAACGTCGCAGACTGCAGCGTTTGCCAGCGCTCGATTTCAGAGTAATTCTGACAACTTTCAGTATGCCCGATCGCGCTTATCTCAATTCGATTGACCCGGAATTGGTCCCTGGCGCGCACAATGCAATCGGTGTTTGTCTTCGATTGAAACAAGACGAGCGGGTCACCATCATCACGGACGAGGCGACTCGCGACATCGCGGCAGCTTTGCAATCCGAAGTGGAACGCGTTGGCTCGGAGTACAACTTGTTCGTGCTCGAGCATCATGCGCGTCGGCCGCTCAAGTACATGCCGGAAATCATTCTCGATGATCTGGCGCGGTCGCAAGTCTCCATCTTTGCCGCGCAAACGCAGCCGGGCGAGCTCAGTGCGCGCACCGAAATGACGAGTGTCGTAAATCATCACCGGATAAGGCACGGGCACATGGTGAACATCAATCGCCAGATCATGCTCGAAGGTATGCGGGCCAATTTTCTACAAGTGGACGAGCTGAGCCAGCGCCTGGTGCAACGCGCTCGCAAAGCGGAACGCATCATCTGCAAGACACCGCACGGAACCGAATTCGAAGCGGAGCTTTCGCCGAAACTCAAATGGCTGAAGACCAGCGGCATCATCACACGCGATAAATGGGGCAACCTCCCCGGGGGAGAAATTTTTACCGCACCAATGAATACCAATGGCGTCTTCGTGGTGGACGGCGTCGTCGGCGACTACTTGTGCGAACGGTTTGGTGATCTCGAATCCAATCCGCTCACAATCGAAGTTGAAAACAATCGCATCCGGTCGTTGCGCTCTGACAACAAGGATTTGCGCGACGACTTTCGCGCTTACACCAGCACGGATGAAAACAGCAATCGCGTCGGCGAGTTCGCCATGGGCACAAACACAGCGTGCACTCACGTCATCGGTCATATTTTACAGGATGAAAAAATTCCCGGCGTCCACATTGCTTTCGGTCACCCATATGCAGAACACACCGGCGCAAACTGGGCTTCCAAAACGCACATCGACTGCGTCGGCCGCGATTTCGACGTCTGGTTTGACGGCGAACAAGTGATGCGGGGTGGGAAGTTTTTGGTATAGTTCATCGCATGATTGCTGATGTTCGCGAACGACTCGATCGTGTGCCGTTCCTGCCATTTGTGATCCGAACTTCAGATGAGCACGAATACTCGGTGCCGACGGTGAATCATGCCTTCATCACACCACGCGGCAACCGTGCAATTGTGGTCGCCCATAACGGCGCGACCGCTGTTCTCGGTCCGCTCCACATCAATAGCGTTATCGACCAGCCGAACGGCGAATAGCGAAATATGCGGCGCTGGTGCGCTGCGTGAATGAAACCGAGAAATGGCCGGCCGATTTTCGAATTTCAGAGACCCCTATTTTCCTGACGCGCGAGTTCACAGATCAAGTCACGCGCGCCGCGAATGAGATTGTCGCTCTCACGCGCACACCGGAATTCGCGAAGCATGCGGCATCGGCGGTCCCGAAAGAATTGGAAGTTCCAAATGAATCCGGGCATCCGAATTTTCACGTGGTCGATTTCGCGATTTGCACCGAAGGCAACCGGCTGGTCCCGC
>QHOV01000006.1 GCA_003218885.1 Verrucomicrobiota bacterium
CTGTCATGGTCACGGCTTCGGCCTCGCTGAGCACGCCGGCCAATTCGAGCCCGATCATCTCGCACATTCCGCGTCAGCACGTTGAGTCAAGCGCCATTGCGGCCGTTGGCTACAGCAAACGCCGACACATTCTCGAAATCGAATTCGTAAACGGCGCCATCTATCGTTATCTCGATGTGCCGCCTTCGGTGCATCGCGACCTCATGTCGGCGGAATCAAAAGCGCGGTTCTACGATTCCAACATCAGACGGCACTACCGTTCGGTTCTGGTTCGGCCGCGGCACGTGAATCAAACTGCGAATTGATTCTCAAAACTTTCGCGAATTGAAAGACGGCTGGCGTTTCAAATTTGAGCAAGTGAGGCAGAGATTCCGTCTCACTCCAACAGAGAAACGAGTAGCGGTGTTCGTTCTTGCAGCCTTTCTGCTCGGTCTGGTCACAAAGTGTTACCGCGACGCTCATCCCTCGCCTGCCGCAATAGAATCAAACGCAAACCATGGTCGGCATGCCCGCACAGCCCCTACAAGCTCGCGTGATACACAGTCCGTGTTTGAGTCGCAAACTTCCACTTCAACGCCAGCTCGAAAACGAACGCGAAAGCCTGTGCGAACTGAGGAACCTAAGTTCTCAGATCCAGCGCTGGAGCATGAGCAAGAATAAGAAAGCAAAAACCATTTCCAAGATATCGCGTTTGCGAAGCGAATCGTTCCCGCAGATCATTTCGGAGTGACCAACCAGGTTGACGCCTTCACAAAACAAATTTGTGAAGTCATTGTAGGCAAGAATCAGGCAGTTAAGCTTGCTGTCGCCTGTTTGCTCGCGCGCGGTCACCTCTTGATTGAAGACATCCCGGGCGTAGGCAAGACAACGCTCTCCCAAGCATTGGCGCGCTCGCTGGCGCTCGCATTTCAACGCATCCAATTCACGAGTGACCTCCTTCCCGCAGACATTCTCGGTAATTCCATCTTCGATCGGAGCAAGCAACGCTTCGTGTTTCATCGCGGCCCGCTCTTCTCACAAGTAGTGCTGATCGACGAGGTCAATCGAGCGACCGCCAAAACGCAAAGCGCGCTACTGGAAGCAATGGAGGAATACCGCATCTCTATCGATGGTGTGACATATGAGTTGCCCGAGCCGTTTTTCGTGATCGCGACACAGAATCCGCAACATGCAGTCGGTACTTTTCCGCTACCGGAGTCTCAGCTCGATCGTTTCTTGATGCGGATCGAGTTGGGCGTGCCGGACCGGGCCAGCGAGCGGGCAATGCTTCTTGGGATGGATCGCCGCGAGATGCTTAAGGAATTAAAGCCCGTGATTAGTCCACGAACATTGGTAGAGATTCAGGATAGCGTACGCAAGGTGCACGCTTCCCCGGCGCTGCTCGATTATCTCCAGGATTTGCTCGACGCGTCACGGCAACGTCACAGCACTGGTTTGTCACCACGCGCCGGTCTGGTCTTGCTGCACGCGTCTCAAGCGTGGGCGCTGATGCACGGACGCGACATGGTGCTTCCCGAAGATATTCAAGCTGTGGGAATCGCAGTTATGGCGCATCGGCTGGGACACGATATCGAGCAACCCGGACGAAGCGGGCGCACACTTGCTGACAATCTGCTTCACAGCGTGCCTGTACCGTGAAAGCAAAAAGACTTCCGCTGGTTTATCCGACCGCAAGTTTTGCGGGTTTGCTGTTTGTGCTAGGCACGATGTGGTACGCGGCTTCAAGTCAAAATAGCCCGGCTGTTTACCTGCTCCTATTTGCGCTAACGGCGGTATTTCTGGTTTCGATTCCGCACACTCTGATCAATCTCGCGGGCGTAAGGGTAGCACTCGAATCCGCGCAACCAGCGTTTGCAGGTCAGGAGGTGTCGCTTCCGGTCGAGATCAGCAATAGCTCTCGTGCAACGCGCCATGGAATTGAGCTGGCCCTGTCCGGGTCGAACAGGGATCGCGAACGCATTGATTACATTCCAGCCGACAAGGCAGCCCGTATGACGCTGCGATTTCCCGCTCGGCGGCGCGGCGAACATGAGATAGGAGCGTTGCGCCTAACGAGTGTTTATCCGCTCGGTTTCATTCGCGTCTCGAAGAAATTCGCGTCTGCTCAAACCTACATTGTTTATCCCAAGCCTGAGGGGGATCTTCAGCTCCCGTCGAATGGAACGTCCATCCCGCGTAATAGTCTCCAGGCGGAAATCGGAGAAGGCGATGACTTTGCTGGAGTGCGTGCCTATGTGTCCGGCGAGTCCCAGCGTCACATCGATTGGAAAGCTGTGGCGCGCGGCCAGCCGCTCATGACAAAGCAATTTGCCGCTGAAAGGGAGGGCTTCGTACACTTGGATTTCTCTGCTCTCCGTTTTGCTAACGTTGAAGAACGACTGTCGCAGCTCGCGCTCTGGGTGATCGAAGCCGAGCGGGCCCGGCGTCCTTACGGTCTTCGTCTTCCCGGCACTGAGATTCGGCCGGCTGTTGGGCAAGTGCATTTTCACCAGTGCTTGCGCGCACTCAGTCTGTTTCAAGTAGGGATGCCGGGAAGCGCATGAGTATGAGCAGGAGTAAAAGGGATAGGAGCATTCCACGCCGACCGCTGCTTTGGTTGGCGGCAGCGTTGCTGTTCACACTGCCTCCCATGTTCCGCTCCCTCGCCATCTGGGTCCCGTGCCTTTTTTTGCTCGCGCTCGCAATGAAATTCTGGATGGAGCCAAGAGGCTACCGGCTTCGCTTTGCAATTTTCAAACTGATGCTCGCGGCCGTGGCCGTCCTCATCATCTTTGCTAGTTACAATTCTCTGAAAGGGATTGAGCCGGCCGTGTCTCTCCTTGTGGTGCTCATATCTCTCAAGGTTCTCGAAGCGCATACGGCGCGCGAGTTCCAAGTCATGGTTTTGATGGGGTGGGTGATTTGTCTCTGCGGATTTTTTCTTTCCCAGGACTTCGCGGCCGCCCTTTGTCTCCTGAGCGCGTTTGCATTACTGCTAGTGGCCCTTATCCAGTTTCATCGCGCGGCCTCTCCCGGCGCCTTGTGGCCTCCGTTGCGTACGGCGTGCAAACTGCTTGCTCAGGCGGCACCGCTAATTGTCCTCTTGTTCGTCTTGTTTCCACGAATCGGTACCGGATTCCGGTTTGAATTTCGCGACCTTCGTGCGGCCGGTACCGGGTTTTCCGATCGCCTATCTCCAGGCAGCATTGCATCGCTCGCAAATTCTTCCGATATCGCTTTCCGCGCGGAGTTTCCCGGGAGCAACACTCGGCCGATCGGTCCCATGTATTGGCGCGGAGCGGTCATGTGGCATTGCGACGGAATGGAATGGCGAGTCCCGTACGCGCCAGCGTCAATCTCTCGTGCGCCCAACCAATCCCCCAGTGGGATTACGATTCAACAGCGCATTACGCTCGCGCCGCACGGTGCGCGCTGGATGTTCGCGCTCGATCGGCCGTTTGAAACACCTCAGGGCGCAATGCTTGTACGCGGCGATTATATCCGGAGCGTTCAGCCGATTCGAAAAACGCGCCGGTATGAGGTCGTTTCATCTCCGGAAGTCACGAGAAACGATCTGACTCCGTACGAACGTAAGGAAGCGCTCGAGCTTCCGGCATCGATTAGTCCAGCGGTGCGTGAGCTAGCGCAATCCTGGGTCGCGCAAAATTCCAATTCGCGCGCCATAATAAACAGCGCGCTTCAGTTCTTTCGCACCCAAGGGTTTCGTTACTCGTTATCGCCAGGTGAGTACAAGAAGGACGATCTGGAACAATTTCTCTTTCATCGTCGCGTCGGTTTTTGCGAACACTACGCCGCGAGTTTCGGCACCTTGATGCGATTGGCTGGGATTCCCGCACGCGTCGTCGTCGGTTATCTGGGTGGTGAGTACAACGATCTTGGCGACTTCTTTCTCGTGCGACAAGCGGACACGCATGCCTGGTGCGAAGTCTGGCTACCGGAGAGCGGATGGACGCGAGTAGACCCCACCAACATCGTTGCGCCCGGACGCGCGAGTCTCGATCTCAACTCGTTTTTAGAGGGACGCATCGCCTCGGGACAAATGGAACCTCGCCGAAGCGCGTTCCTCGCACGGCTGGCTCGGTCGGCAATATTTACCAACATTCGGCTCGCCTGGGAGACGCTCAATTACCAGTGGGACACTCGGCTTCTTGGCTTCGACGCCGACGTACAGGACGTATTCTTAAGTTCCATCGGGATCGCCAACCATGGGCCATACTTTCTCATCGTCGAAGTTCTGGCTATCGCAGTTGTAATGCTCGTAATCTATTTCGGCTGGATGCAATTGCGCACCCGCTCACGCGTGAACCCGGTGAAGGTGTTGTATGAACGTTTTTGTCGAAAGATTGCCCGCCTCGGTGCGCAGCGCCATCCGTGGGAGGGTCCATCGGACTTCTCAATGCGAGCTGCGCAATTATTGCCTCACGAATCCGAGCGCATTCAACAAATTTCGAACACGTATATTTCGTTGCGGTATGCACCGGAACCGGACGCCATCATGCTCGACACATTTGCGAAGGAAGTGAGCGCATTTGGTAGGTAGGCACGGTGCGCCGCGGTCGCCGCGGCGACACATCGCGGCGCGATGTCACTACCCTCTGATTTCCTCGAGCACCTTCATGGCTGCGTTATGGCCGGGAATCCCGCTAACGGCGCCGCCGCGTAACGCGCTCGATCCGCAGAAAAACACATTTCCGTATTCAGTCTCCACGCCCCAAGTGCCGGCCTGCTCTCTGCGTTCGGCAAAAGGCCACGTCGGCGCGTTTTGAAAAATGTTCCCACGATACATCCCCAGCGCATCCTCGATGTCGACTGGGCTTTTGCTTTCAATGCAAGGACGGCCATCACGCGCCACGGCGAGACAATTTTCGATCGGTTCTTCCAGCCACTGGTTAATACTCGCCAGGAATTTTTTCTCCGCGTCGCGCCGCACGTTTTCATTGTCCCGCGCAAACAAACTCCACGGCGCATCGAGTCCGAACAACGTCATCGTGTGAAATCCTTCCTTGCGCAGGTCCGGCTCGAGAATGCTGTCGTCCGTCAGCGTGTGGCAATAAATCTCGCACGGCGTCTTCTCCGGCAATCGACCTTCGGATGCTTGGTCATAACTGAGATTCATTTCCTGGTAGCCCTCATCACTGTGGAAGGTCCCGCAAAACGCTTCCGTCGCGGGATATGTTTTCGCCTTCAGTTTTGGCAATCGACGCAAGAGCATGTTTATCTTGAACACGGACCCTTCGTCGGTGCGATCGGGTTGAAACAGTCGACCCGTAAATTTTGCCAAGACGTTCCGGCCAAAGTTGACCAATAAAAATCGCGCCTCGACCGCGTCGCGTTTACCATCGACCCGAAATTCGACGCCGCGCGTTTTGCCGGTCACGTTCAGCGTGTGAACATCGACGTTCGTTAGTAGTTCGGCGCCTGATTTACGCGCTGTACGTTCCAACTCGGAGGACACTACACCCATCCCACCGACCGGCACCTTCCACTCGCCTGTCTTGTTTCCGATCAAGTGATAAAGGAAACAGCGGTTCTGTACGAGCGAGGGATCGTGCGGATACGTGAACACGCCAACCTTCGCATCGGTGAAGACAAGGCCGCGCACGAGATCGTTTCGGAGATAGCGCTCAACCACATTCCCGAGCGGTTCCTCAACCAAACTGCGCCATGCCTCGCGCGAGATTTCATCAACATTGAAGCGGTTCGCCATTTCCTTTTTCGCGACGAGCGGCTCCAGCATCGAGTCCCAAACCTGCCCGGCAAAAACGCGCGGCAGGTTGTAAAAATTCTTCAGTCGCTCGAACTCGGCGTCGCTTCCAGTCAGATCGACAATCGATTTTCGGCTCACGTCCTTCTCGAGATTGCTCATAACCAAGGCGCCATGCTGGCCGTGGTTCACGTACGGCGTATACGACGCAATCGCGCGTCTGCGCAGGTCGAGATTCAAACCGAGGTCGCGAATGATTTTCTGCGGAAACAGACTGACCAGATAGGCATAACGCGACAGCCGTGCATCATAATCCGGGAATAACCTTTGCGAAGTGGTCGCTCCGCCGATGTAATCATTTTTTTCAAGTAACAGCACACTCAACCCAGCGCGACCGAGATAACTCGCGGCCACCAGTCCATTGTGTCCCGCGCCGAGGATGATTACGTCGTAACGAGATTTCATTTACCGCCGATGTTGAGAACGACGCGGAAGCGCGCCTTGCCGCTCATCATGCGCTCGTATGCCTCGGCGGCTCGTTCCAGCGGAAAAACTTCGTTCATCGAATGGACGCTGTTTAACGCGCTGAAGTTCAGTGTGTCCTGTGAATCGATCGATGTCCCGGAGTACCAGCCCTTGACTGATCGGCAACCGGTAATGAGCAGAAACGGATCAACGGAGAGCGGGCCAGCTGCGCCGATCACAATCAGCACACCGTTCGGGGCGAGCCCGCCGAGCACCGCTGTCATCGCACCGGCATGGGTTACAGTCGCGATCACAACTTGCGCGCCGCCGAGCTTGTTGAGTTCCGCCGCCGGATCGGATGATTGGCTATCGATGTAGTGGTGTGCGCCGAGTTTTTTGGCAAATGCTTCCTTGTCCTTTCCCCGTGCGATCGCCACGGTTTTGAATCCCATCCTGGCTGCGAACTGCACGCCAAGATGACCAAGTCCGCCAATGCCGAGCACCGCGACAACATCGCCGCCTCGAGCACCGCTGTTTCGGAGCGCGTTGAACGTTGTCACGCCCGCGCACATCAGCGGCGCGCCGTCGACTGCAGAGAGTTCGTTAGGCACAAGCGCCAGCGCTTCCGCTGGTGCAACCATGTATTCGGCGTAACCGCCGTCGAAAGAGATGCCGGTCGTTAACAGCGCAACTTCGCATGCAAAGAACTCGCCGCGCCGGCAATGATCGCAGTACCCGCAATTGCCGCCGTGCCAGCCAACACCGACGCGCTGACCGGTTTTCCATGGCTTCACTCGTTCGCCGACAGCATCGACAACTCCGATGACCTCGTGCCCCGGCACGCGCGGATATTGAATACCGGGCCAGAGGCCTTCTTTGATCAACGAATCGCTGTGACAAATGCCACACGCTTCCACTTTGACTCGAACCCATCCCGGCTGCGGCTCGGGAACGTCGCGTTCAACTAATTCTAACGGTCCGCCAGCACGCGGCACCTGGATAACACGCATTTTAGCCATGTCCGCAGATTACACAGACGCCGCGGTGAGCAAAGTCGAATCCATTTATACAGATTTCTCAGCGAAGATTCTGTAGTGGCAGCCGTACCGGCTGCGTTTGCCGCATCGCATTCTCCGAACACAGCTCACGGCCTTGGCTGCACACGAACGCGATAATGAAGATGATTACAAAATGAAAACTGTCGCACTTCCCGATGGCGAGCGCGTTCCCGTGCTGGGTCAGGGCACGTGGCGCATGGGCGAAAAGAAAAGGGCACATGCTGATGAAGTCGCGGCGTTGCGTTTGGGAATTGATCTCGGCATGACGTTGATTGATACCGCGGAGATGTACGGAGACGGCGGTGCTGAAAAAGTGGTGGGAGATGCAATCGAGGGTCAGCGCGACCGAGTGTTTATTGTCACGAAAGTTTATCCGCATAACGCGTCGCGTTCCGAATTGCCCAAAGCATGCGAGCGCAGTCTCAAGCGCCTTCGGATCGATACAATCGATCTTTACCTCTTACACTGGCGCGAACGGACACCGCCGCTCGAAGCAACAGTAGAAACATTCGAGAAGCTGCGTTCCACCGGAAAAATCAAACGCTGGGGCGTCTCAAACTTCGATGCCGATGACATGAAAGAACTATTCGATATCTGCAGGCGATTGAGATCAATCGCCCCTACCACGAATCAGGTTCTTTATAACCTCGAAAATCGGGAGATCGAATTCGATCTTCTGCCTCTTCTCACTCGTCACTCGTCACACGTCACTCCCATTATGGCGTACTCTCCGGTCGGCCATGGTCGCGGATTGCTGGAGAACGCGACGTTAAAGAAAATTGCCAAATGCCACGATGCCACTACCGCACAGATCGCGCTCGCCTGGGTGCTGCGTCAGCCGAATTTGATCGCGATTCCAAAAGCAAGTGACAAGAATCACGTCCGGGACAATGCGCGATCGACGGATATCAAATTGACCAAAGAAGATCTCGCAGATCTCGATAGAGAATTCCCGCCTCCGAAATCTCAACGGCCACTTCCGACGCTCTGAATGCTGCTAGGGAATACGGACAACTGGCTCTGATCACTCACTCCTCCAAGCTCGCTTCGAGCGTAAACCACGCCGGATTGAGATCGGCCAGCGGTGCTTTCAGCTTTTCGACTTCCTCAGCAGGGCCGTGCACTTCAACGCGGACAAGGTCGGCCACTTTGAGCATCTCCGCCAACGGCGCGCTGACGTTCTCCAGATGAGCGAGAAGGCCCTCCGCGCTTTCGTACGCTTCACGGCAGAAGATTTCGTCGCCGTTAACAGTGAAGCAGTAGAAAAGATTGTCTTTCTCCATTGCCGTTTTCTCGACGAACCGCGAAAAGATCGCTTTGGCTGCTTCAACTTTCCCCGGATGCGCTTTGAAGTAAGGATGAAGACTGACGAAATTCGAGAACGGCTTTATTCCTATAGCGTGTTCCACTCGAGCAAATACGTCGAGCTGATAGTAATTCAGGTTGCGGCAGGCAAATCCAGTCGACGCGCCATGGTTCAACCGCGATAATGCGCGACAGCGTTGAAAACGGCATTCCACTCTTTTGTTGTTACCCTCGGCTGCGTATTGCTGCCGGCCGCGTGTCTTGCTGAAGGGTTCACGGTCGAGCAGGTGCTGAGCGCGCCATTTCCATCGGGCCTTACGAGTGCGTCGCATGCGCCGCGCGTGGCTTGGGTGTTTGACAACAAAGGCGAGCGCAACATCTGGGTGGCAGGCTCGCCGGAGTTCGTGCCGCGGCAGGTGACGCATTACAAAGGCGATGACGGGCAGCCAATCGTGAGCGTGCGGCTGACGCCGGATGGCAAAACCGTTGTGTACGCGCGCGGTAGCGAGGTAAACAAAGCCGGCACCTCTGCAAATCCGCAAAACCTGACAAAAATTCCCAAGCAGCAGGCATGGGCCGCGGATGTGAATGGCGGCCAGCCGCGGTTGCTCGGCGATGTCGGCTGCGACAAAGAGGAATGCGAGGATCTGCAGATTTCGCCGGATGGAAAGAATGTCGTCTGGCCGGCAAAGAAGCATCTCTGGATCGCGCCGATCGACGGCAAGAAAAAAACCGAGCAACTCGACGAGTTACCAGGCGAAAGCGACACGCCCCGCTGGTCGCCGGACGGAAAGCGGATCGCCTTTCGCTCGGACCGCAAGGACCATTCGTATATCGGGGTGCTCGAGCCGGCACCGAAGAAGATCGTGTATCTCGCGCCGACAACGAACCGCGACGCCGGCCCGGTGTGGTCGCCGGACAGTCAACAGGTGGCGTTCATTCGCCAGCCTGGACTCGAGTCTAAACGGCCGCTCATTCCTGAATTCCCGCGGCCCTGGACGCTTTGGATTGCCAGCGCGCAGAGTGGTGAAGCCCGCGAGCTATTTCGCAGTGGGAATGCGATGGAAGATTCGCTACCGCTGTTTGCATTCTCATCGCTGCAATTCACGACTGCCGGTCGGATTATTTTCGCGAGCGAGAAAGATGGGCGGAACCATCTCTACTCGATCGCGACGGAAGGCGGCGCGCCACAGTTGCTCACGCCGGGCGATTTCGACGTCGAGGATGTGGCCCTAAGCGCGGACAAGCGGAGCGTTCTCTACAGCTCGAACCAAAACGACGTTGACCGACGGCACATCTGGCGCGTGAACGCGACGGGTGGCGAGCCGCAGGCGCTCACGCGCGGTGAGACAATCGAGTGGAGCCCGGTCGAGACCAGCGACGGAAAGACTGTGTCGTGTCTCGGTTCAACAGCGACTTCGCCGGCCATGCCCTATCGAATTACCAGTAGCGGGCGCGAGTTAATTCGGGCAGTTATTCGCGCCGAAAAATAAGCAACGCGGGCCGGCTCTAATCTTCACCCACGGCGGACCCATCCGGCAGATGATGCTCGGCTTTCATTACATGCAGTATTACCACAACGCCTACGCGCAGAATCAATATCTGGCGAGCAAAGGTTACACCGTGCTCTCGGTCAATTACCGGCTCGGCATCATGTACGGGCGCGCGTTTCGCGAGCCGCCGAACTCGGTCTGGCGCGGCGCGTCCGAATACCAGGATGTGGTCGCTGGCGCGAAATTTTTGCAAACGCTCGACAACGTGGACCCCCAACGGATCGGGCTATGGGGCGGATCGTACGGCGGGTTCCTGACCGCGATGGGCCTGGCGCGCAACTCCGACATTTTCAAAGCCGGCGTCGATTTCCACGGGGTGCACGACTGGGCGGATTTCCTGCCGCTGTGGGCAGAGAATCCCGACACTGCGCCGGACGTGAAAGAGGCGCGTGCGCTCGCCTTCAAATCATCGCCGGTTGCAACCATCGCGAGCTGGCGCTCCCCTGTGCTGCTGATCCACGGCGATGACGATCGCAACGTGCCCTTCCAGCAGACCACTGATTTGGTCGAAAAGCTGCGGGCACAGAACATCGCATTCGAGGAGCTGATCATGCCGGACGAAATTCACGATCTACTCCGTTGGAGCGATTGGGTGCGCGCCTACCGGGCGACCAGCGACTTTTTCGACCGCAAATTAGCTGCTTCAGCAAAACCCCAATGAGTCGACGCGAAAATTATTGACGCAAAACGAGAATCCCGATTCGATCGAGCAAATGAAGACCAAAACAATCGGATTAACTTTGACGTTTTGCTTCCTGGGATGGGCAACCTGTCTAGCTGCCGATCCGCAGATGGGTACTTGGAAGCTGAACGAGGCGAAATCGAAGATGACACCCGGGACAATGAAATTCAACACTGTCACCTTTAAAAGCACGTCAGGGAACATCAGAGCGACGGCGGACGGTGCCGACGCGGGCGGCAAACCCATCCACGTCGAGTGGTCAGGCAAGTTCGACGGAAAGGATTATCCTGTGACCAGCGATCCAAG
>QHOV01000007.1 GCA_003218885.1 Verrucomicrobiota bacterium
TAAACCGTATCGATCGGATGCAGCTTGAATGTAAAAGAGGTTACGACCCCGAAGTTCCCGCCTCCACCGCGAAGCGCCCAAAACAGATCGGAATTCTCTTCGGCATTCGCTTTTACGAATTTGCCGTCGGCCAACACCACGTCGGCCGAAAGGAGATTATCAATGCTTAAGCCACATTTGCGGGTGAGATGTCCGATTCCTCCGCCAAGTGTCAATCCGCCAACACCCGTGGTAGAAATAATTCCGCTGGGCGTCGCCATGCCGAACACATGCGTGGCATGATCCACATCGCCCCAGGTGCATCCGCCGCCGACGGTGACAGTGCGTGCTGTCGGATCAACCCGCGTATATTTTATCGGGCTTAGATCGACGACCAAACCGTCGTCACAAATTCCCAAGCCGCCAGCGTTATGACCCCCGCCACGGATCGCAAGGAGCACATCATTCTCTCTAGCAAAATTCACCGAGCGGATTACGTCTGCCACGTCGACGCAGCGGGCAATCAAACGCGGCTTTTTATGGATCATCCCATTGTACACCTTGCTGGCTTCGTCGTAATCCTTATCGCCCGGCTCGATCAGTCGGCCGCGCAGGTTCGCTTTGAAATCGGCAATGGCATTTTCGTTAAGCATGACGAAGTGTCACTGAAACGATCTTACGGTCAAGACACTGAGTCTCGGCATTTTCATTGAGATAGCGACCGGTGCGGCGCTAATATGCCTGCGCATTGACATGGGCGATGTTTGACGCGGAGAGATCTTGGACTCGGCGGGAATTTTTGAAACTCGCCGGTCGGGCGGGAGTTCTGAGCGCGGTTCCAACTCTGGCGAGCGCTGCAACGGCGCTCAACTCCGACACGGTTTGCATCTCGATCCTGCACACAACGGACATCCACGGTCATATTTTGCCGACCTCTGATTATGACGGAAATCCTGATCGCGGCGGGCTGGCGCGTTGCGTTACGCAGATTCGGCACTGGCGACGGCAGAATCGAAACTCCATTTTAATCGACGTCGGCGACGTGTATCAAGGCACCGAAGTCAGTTTGCGAAACAAGGGCGAACTGATGATCGATCTGTTCAATCATCTCGGGTACGACGCTTGGGTCGTTGGCAATCATGAATTCGATTGGGGAATCGAGGCGTTTCACCAAGCTTTGCAGAGGTCGACGATGCCGGTGCTGGCTGCGAATACGATATTGGAGGGAAAGTCGGCGGGCGAATTTGCCGATGCAAAACATCCTCTGGCAAAAATCCAGCCGTTCATCTTGAAGGAAATCGCCGGGATTAAGCTTGCGATCATTGGGATCACGACGCCCGGGATGTCGTTTTGGCTTCCGCGCGAATTTACGAGGGGAATCGATTTTCAGCAGCCGGTCCAGCCCGTTCGTCGCGCAATAGCAAGAGCAAAGAGTGAAGGCGCGGACGCAATTGTAATGACAGGTCACATGGGTCTAAAGCCGCGCACCGGCGGCGATGATTTTGCGAACAGCGTCATGGCATTGACTTCGGAATTTCCGGATGTCGCGGTCTTCATCGCCGGTCATACTCATCAGATGATTCCGAGTCGCCTCACGAATGGCGTGCTTTTCACACAGGCGGATCACTTTGGCATTCACGCGGGCCGCGTTGATCTTCTGTTTGATCGGAATTCGAAAAAATTGCTTAGTCGTGAAGCGATCTGCGAACTAATGGACAACCGATTCCCGCTCGATGACGTAGTTGTTTCCCGAGCAAAACCGCAGCTCGCAGAATCGGGTGCCGCTCTTGCACAGCCGATCGGGGATTTAGCGCAGACGTTGCGCGCTCGCAGCCGGCCGGGCCGACCGGGCGACATCGAGAGACTGATCGGCGCAGCAATCATGGAAGCGTTGGGGGAACGAAACGTCGCCGTTGATGGGGTGATGCATGGAGTGTTCGACGAGAACGCCAGCCTGGTCGCCGGCCCTAAGACGGTAAACGACAGTTGGAACGTGATTCCTTACGAGAACTATGTCGTGACCGCGGCGCTCTCATCCGATGAAATCAAAGCTGTGATGGAAGAAGTCTATGCCGGCCACGAACGGAGAAACTTGCTCGGCTTCGAAGTGAAAGTGGAAGGCCGCGGTGCGGCTTGCAGAATCACATCGATGACATTGCCAGACGGACGCCCGCTCGAGCGCAGTAAAAAATACGTGATCGCGTTCAATAGCTTCGACTCGCGCAGCGCCGGCCATCACTTCATGAGACTGCGCGCGTTGCTCGAAATGCCAGTAGCGAAATGTGTCATGCATCCTGTGCAAACGCGCGACGCGCTCATCAATTACTTCCGGCGTCACAAAATCGTGCATAAAATTGTCGCTGCTGGAGAGTTGGTGGCAGCCGCTTAGGTCACTACCAAATTGCGCTTGAAAAACTTCTGCGCTCCGCTTGCGTATTTGTCCATGCGCGCACTGGCATTTGCTCTGATTCGTTTCGCCCAGTGTTAATTGGACAGGGACCCAACGCGTTGATCAATCGCATCGACGAGCGAGATGTGGTGGGGAAAGGGCAGAAGGATGCGCTGATCATGTTCATGTGCGCGGTGCGAAAAGATGGCAGCGTGCAGTGGAGCGCCACGTATCGCGGCACGCCGGATTCGGATTTTCTCAGGCAGGAATTACAGAGGAGGATTTCACCGGCTTCTAATCCCAGATTTATCCCCGCGATTTATAATCATCAGCCGGTGGACGCGATTTATTACGGCACAGTGACGTTTCGGATCGTCAATGGAAAACCGCGGCTGCGCATTTTTTCCAATCAGGAAGGCGACGAGCTGGAGAAAGAGCACGACTTCATCGGGCCTCAACCTTTTTTCGGGAATGGCTCAGGCTTTACGGGATTCCACTACCCGCAACTGGAGAGCACGCGGGTTGAGGTGGATGGCCTGGTGGAGCTCAAGATGAAGATCGATGCCACCGGCAATTTGCAGGAGATAAATGTCGGTTCGGAGAAGCCGCCTCTTTTGGGCTTTGGCGATGCGGCGTTGAAGGATTTGAAAGACGCGAAATTCATTCCCGCGTTTCGGGATGGCAAACCCGTCGAATGCGAAGTCACATTGCCGGTCTTTTACAAAGCGGCAGGTTTTTGAGGCGTATGTGAAGACTGCGACCTCGCTAACGAAAAAACAACTTGTTCGCCGCCCATTTTTCCAGCGTGATCCCCTCACCTGCGCGCGCGAACTCATCGGCACGGAATTAATCTGGGGCGATTGCTCCGGGGTCGTCGTCGAGGTCGAGGCGTACGCGGCAATCGACGACGAAGCGGCGCACACTTTTACGCGGCCAAGTGCGCGCAGCTTTATCGAGCGGAACAAAGCCGGCGCGGCCTACGTCTATTTTAATTATGGCGTGCACTGGATGTTGAATGTGCTGGTGAAAGGGGAGGCGAACGGCTTCGTTTTGATTCGCGCGATTGAACCGCGGCGTGGCGTGGAGCTGATGAAGAGACGTCGTGGCGTCGAGGATCTCCGTCAACTTTGCTCCGGACCTGGAAAACTCACGCAAGCACTCGGGATCAGTGATCGACATCACGAGATGGATTTATGCGTCGATCCGCTGCAATGCTTCGTGTCGGACGCGGAGGCTACTTTCGACATTGTGGCGGACAAGCGGGTCGGCATCAGTCGCTCTGCGCATTTGCCGTGGCGATTTACTTTGCGCGGGAGTCCGTTCGTGAGCCGAGCCCCAAGATAGGGCGATTGACCTCAATCGCCCGCTCTATCGTGCTCTGCACGGGCGGTTCGGGTGAACCTCCCTACCTTCATTGACTCACGCGCGGCTTGATCGAAATTCCTCGCTTCAATGAACGCAACAAAACAGCGTGTCCTTCTCGGCATGAGCGGTGGAGTGGACTCCAGCGTCGCGGGATATTTGCTGCGCGAACAAGACTACGAGGTCATCGGCGTTACCATGAAAGTCTGGCCGCAGGATTGCATCTCCCGCGCGAAAGACAAATGTTGCGGCCCGCAAGCAATAGCTGACGCACGCGGCGTGGCGCATTCCCTCGGCATTCCACATTACGTTGTTGATGAAGCGGACCAGTTCGAGCGACTCGTGATCGATTATTTCGCCAGCGAATACCAGGCCGGGCGGACGCCGAATCCGTGTGTGATGTGCAATGAGAAGCTCAAGTTCGGCAATCTCTGGAGCAAAGCGGCAGCATTAAGCTGCGATTATATTGCGACTGGCCACTATGCCATTATCGAGCACCAAAACGATCGTGCGATCCTTCGCAAAGGAATCGATCGACGCAAAGATCAGTCCTATTTTCTGTTCAGTTTGCGGGCGCCACAGCTTCGGCGCGCGCTTACGCCGCTGGGCAGAATGACCAAGCCGCAAATCCGGGAGATCGCGCGCTCGTTAGGTCTGAAAGTGGCCGACAAGATCGACAGCCAGGAAATCTGTTTCGTTCCCGGCAACGATTACAAAACGTTCCTGCGCTCGCATCTCGGCGACGCGGGATTTCATCGCGGCGAGATTTACGATATCGCCGGCAATTTCGTCGGCGAGCACGATGGCATCGAGCTTTTCACTATCGGCCAGCGCAAAGGACTTCCGGGTGGATCGCTGCGGCCGCGTTACGTTGTCGATCTCGATCCTGAAACAAATCGTGTGATCGTCGGCGATGGCGACGATTTGGTTTGTGATGAATTCGAAATCGACCGGACAAATTGGATCGCGCGCGATCTGCCGGCGGAGGATCTCGATCTTACGGTGAAGATTCGGTACAGTCATGCGGGCACACCCGCAACCGTGACGCCGCTGGAAGATAATCGCGCACGGATTTGTCTGCATGAGCCACAGCGTGCGGTGACGCCCGGACAAGCCGCAGTAATTTACAACGACGACGTTGTGCTTGGCGGCGGCTGGATCTGCCGACGCGAGGCGCCGGTAGCGGCCTAACAGATGACTGAAAAAATTCTTCTCGCGCTCAGCACGTTTCCGGACGCCGAAACCGCGAGGAAAATTTCAAATCAACTGGTCGCAGAAAAGCTTGCGGCTTGCGCGAACATTTTACCGAGCGTCGAATCCATTTACCGCTGGAAAGAAAAAATTGAATCGGGAAACGAAACACTCGTGTTCTTCAAGCTGAGCCAGCATGGACAATCAGCGTTCCAGGAGAAATTGCGCTCATTGCATCCCTACGAGGTTCCAGAAATCATTTTTGTTCCGGTTTCGAACGGACTGCCCGAATATTTGGGCTGGGTTGTCGAGAACTGCGGTCAGGCACACTGACGTTTCTTGCCAACGAGGTAAATTGCGACGCCGATCGCGTTCGCGATTCCGGTTACGGCAATGATTTTCACGGCGAAACTCAACGGACTTGGAACATCAATGATTGGGTAGATGGTGAAGAAAATTGCGGACAGCGACACTGCCGCGCCGCAGATCGCCGCGATGCGCAACCAGATCGGAGCGCCCGAGCGGATCGCGCCCGCGCCAAAGACCGGTATTGCGAACATCGTAAAATAAACGATGCCGTAGAAAACATTCGCGGCGTTATCGACGAGCTGAAACGCTTCCTGGATTCCGGCGCCGATCTGGCTCGCGATTGCGATGAGAAGCGTGGTCGCGCCGACGAAGATGATCGAATTGATGGGTGTTTTGTAGCGCGGATGCAAACGCGAAAACCAATTCGGCAGCAGTCGATCCCAGCCCGCAACCATCGGCAATCGCGAGCTGCCGGTTACGTGGACGCTGGTCGAAGAGATCGAGCGCACGGTCATTAACAAAATTCCTATTGATGCGATCGCGCCAGCGATGGGAAAGGAACCGAGCCCGAGTCGCAGGGTTTGCGGCACGGGACCAATGAGATCGATCGGATTGTTGCCGATGAACGCGAGGACCGAGCTCGTGCCGAGAATGAACATCAACGCGATCACGGGCGAGGCTATCAGCACGGAGCGGCCGATGTCGCGGGCGGGCGCGCGCGTCTCGCCGGCGAGAATTGCTACGTATTCGAATCCGCTGAGTGCGCCGACGGCGAGCTTGCTGAAGATGTTGAAGCAATAGAAAATCGACATCGCAGGCAGCGCGAATTGAAGCGGCTGATAACTTTTCAATTCGCCGCGCGCGAGGCCGAGGAGCGGCAACAAAATCAGCGCTGCGTAAACGACGAACACCGCGAACGCGCCAACATTGTGGAGCCATTTGCCTAACGACAGACCGCGGACGCAAGCCCAGCCGAGGCCGCCGACCAATGCCGCGCTGATCAGCGAGACGCACCATTTGCTGTTCGGCATCCACGCAGCGCCAGGACCGATCGCGTAAGAGATGTTCGTGGTGATGAACATTCCGCCGAGTGCGATGACCGTGATCGATAGCAGCCAGAGATTCCAGGCCACAATAAATCCGGCGAACTCGTTGAAGCCGAGCTTGGCCCATTGATAAATGCCGCCTTCGAGCGGCATCCAATTGCTCAAATAAATCACGACCGCGGCCTGCGGAATGTAAAAAAGCAAAATGGCGAGGAGCCAAAAGAAAAGGTGCGCTTGTCCGAGCTTCGCCGCGGCGCCGACCCAGCTCGACCCGACGACAAAGAGAATTTGCGTCAAAACGAGATCGAAAAGGCCGAGCGGTTTCTTGAGAGATTCGCTATGTTCTTTGACGCTGCGCTCTCCGCGATCGAGCGAGATGTGCATCACTGAAGGTTCAAGCGCTGTGGAGGCGTTGGTATCAAACGCCTCGGCGCTTGGCACAAGCGCCGCCACAACCCTTCAATGGCTGTCCGACTGTCGATCTAATGTTCGTCTTCGTGTGTCCTTTTAGGCGGCGGCGGTTCATTGCGAAATTCGCGGTGTCGAATTTTGCCACCGGCATAAGCGATATAGCTACCGGAGCCCAAAGTGCCTGCGCCCAGCAAAATTACCGCGAACACGAGTAACGCAGATGATTTCGGCCATTTGATCGGCGCTGCGATCGCAGCCGCGCTCAAGACCGCGAGCGCGTAAAAAAGCCAAATGAGATCCTCGCCGCGATCTCGATGCTCATCGAGCCAGCGTTCTCCATCATCGTCCGTCATCGACAGGACGCGATCGTACGCCTGCTGGCCAAATTCATATACCGGCCATGCAGAGAGCGAGCTGATGAGCACAAGCACCAATGTCGCTACCTGAGCGCGGCGGCTTTTTAAAAAAACGGCGATGATCAGTCCGAGCCAACTAATGAGCAACCCATAAACTGGCAGTGGATTGAGCAACACATGGACGTATTCCGGCTGGCGCAAACCTCGGAGTATCGAATCGATCACAGCCTGCCTTCCCAGTGAGTCGCTAAAATTTGTGCGGCACTCTTCGCTTTTTCAGGTGGCAAATATTTTTGCCAGTGAGCGATCGTGTAATGCCACCATTCAGTGCGCGATCCCCAAAACCCCGCTCGTAGCATTGCGTTCTGCAGCAAACCTACGTGTGCGCGGACTTGGCGCGAAGGGCCCAGGTAGCGCCACATTGCAGCAGGTGTAAAATCGTCAAAATCACTGGGCATGCGCACAGGGTTATTCCATGAGTCGACCAAAGTGGCATCAACGGCGATGCCCCAACTGTGCAGCGACCCGGCTCCCGTTTCAGGATCGGCAACGTAATCACTATTGTGTGACGCCTGCCAAAGCTTTGCCTGCACAGCCACCGGCCGATATGCATCCCAGATTTTCAGACCGTATTGATAGCGTCGCAAAAACGCCTGCGCGCTGGCCAAAGCTGAGGCGACCTCCGGACGAGCAAGCGCGCGTGTTCCGTGGGGATAGAGCGGTTGCCCCAGAAGATTATTTCGTTCCGCATAGCGCAACTCAACCATGATTGTCGGGTCAACCGATCGGACATCAACAAGAGAGGTGCCGGCATTTGCGCTCATTGACACTAGCGGGATTGCCATTCCAGCAAGCAAAGAAACGTAAACGTTAAAGGATCGCATTTTTTGAGCGCTATCTTCGGGGACCGCGAAACGCAATTCCAGATTCGAGCTGCCCTCTCTCTGGACTTCCACCGGCTGGGAGTAGAGCAATAGTTGTGAGTCCGGCAAACGCAGCCATTGCTGCGGATTGTCGTGCAAATTTCGGGCGAGATCGGCCGCGTTTTTAGTTGAATTCACTTTTATGAGCACTCTGGCTTTTACCGGATTTTGCAGGTTCACTGCAAGGCCGAGCAATTGTGAAGCGTTGAGCAGTTCAGAGGTAAAAATGGGGTGGAAAACACGTGAGAGGTCGGGTGGATTACGGGAAATAATTCGCAGCGCGCTGTCACGATCGAGCGCCTGGAAACGATCGAATAGTTGACCGGTTATTTTCAGATCCGGTTTCATTCCGAGGCGCACAAGCACCAGTTCATCTACTTCATTGGGCGCTCCGACGGCCAGGGTCGCCGGTCCCACCCTGGCGACGGCGAAATCAGGCTGTCGTTCCCAAGCTGGCAACCCGTGATAATCTTTAATGGATCGTTTTTGAAAAGTCTTATCGTCGCTGATCATACGAATGACTTTCGAGAGGCCACGGCGCGCTTCAATAAGGTTGAACTCTCTAGTCTCTCCGGTTTCATTCGTGGTGAGCGCACGGGTGATGCGCACTGCATCGCGAGGTAGCTTCAATCCTGGAACCGATGCGGCTGCGCCGATTAACCCCGGCCAAAGCGTTGGCTGGTCGTTGGGCCAGCGTTTGGCGAGGTTCGCACGCTCAAACTGGTCCGCGTTAATCGACATGATGGTATCGGTTTCTTGCGGCAGCCATTCACGCCCCCGCGGAGATTGGAAAACAACAAGCAGCGTGAGTGCGAGCAGGACGAGAACCGAGAAGGCGCTAAAGTAAAACTTCCGTAGCTCCTGTTTGTCGATTTGGCTCGAGAGCGTGCTCAGCTCTGCCCGGTGTTGCAACAGTTGATCTACTGCCTGCCGGCGGCGATGTGCCTGGGCCAACAGCTGCGGGGCGTTTGGAGGTGCAACGCCCTTTGCCGCTAGATGCCGACCGATACTCAAATAGGCTGGATTTTTTCGCTCTTCGACCGTCTGGTGGTGTGTCCGCGCGTCGCGGGCTGCTTCTTGTTGCGCACGAACGTTGTCATTCAATTTTCGGTCGCGCGCTTCGAATTCGCTTCGCGTTCGCGCTATATTTTTTTCTACCGCAGAAAGCTCTGCCTCCGCCGTGTTCAGCTTCTCCTTGGCCAGACGCACTGCATCCGCGCTACCCAAGCGCGCCCGGACAAGTTCTGCACGCTCTTCCGGAAGACGCGCTCGCCGCGCGGTGATACCGGCGGTTCGTGCTTCCAGGTCCGCTGGCGCTGGATCGAGCGCGTGCAGATCGGAGAACTGTTTCAAGAGCTCGCGATCGGCAGCTTCGCTCTCCTGAATGCGGCGTTCCACGCCGGCAAGCTCGCGCTCGCATACCTCGACATTATTCTTCGCTTGATTGCGCTGCTGCAGGAGCGGCTTCTTCTCCGATTCCAACCTTGCAATTGCTTCAGATTGTTCGCGGGCGTTTTGTTGCCGTTCTTCTTCGATCCTTTTTATTCCTTCTTCGATCCGCGCGATTCGAAGTGCGACTTCTTTTTGCTCTTGCTCGAGCTTCTTAAGCGCCACGATCTCGCTGCGCAATTCTGGAAAATTGGCCGCTTGCGCAGTGCCTTCGCGTCCGAGGTTGATTTCACTTTTTTGGAGAAGGCGCTTCTCGTGGCGAAGCGCCATGCGCGTACGCTGGCGCCTGATCTTCAACCCGATCTCGCGAAGGCCTGTCCGGATGAAACTCACAATTTAACGCTATACGATTGCAGGGCCGGAAAAAGAAATTTTCGGTCGCCGCAAGCCATCGGGCCCATTCGTCCCATCAGTCGCATGGGTCCAATGGGACGGATGCGACGCATCGATCTTATTCTTCCGATTCCGCCAATTTGGCCAGCACAGTAAAATCCTCCAGTGTGGTGGTGTCGCCGGTGACTTTTGCACCGCCTGCGATCTCCTTGAGCAGTCGCCGCATGATTTTGCCGCTGCGCGTTTTTGGGAGCGCTTCGGCGAATCGCACTTCATCTGGTTTCGCAATGGCGCCAATATGCGTGCCGACGTGATTGCGTAATTCCTCCTTCAGTCCACGACTGGCATCGACACCTGTTTTCAGTGTGACAAAGGCGACAACTCCCTGGCCCTTTAATTCATCCGGCCTTCCAACCACCGCCGCTTCGGCCACTCGTGGATGGCTCACCAGCGCGCTTTCTATTTCCGACGTGCCAAGTCTATGACCGGCGACATTGAGAACGTCATCAATCCGGCCAACGATCCAGAAATAGCCGTTTTCATCGCGGCGCGCCCCGTCTCCGGTGAGGTAATTTCCCGGGAACTCGCTCCAATATTGTTTTTTATAGCGCTCCTTGTCGCCGTAAATCGTGCGCAGCATTGCAGGCCAGGGCCGGCGAATGATCAGTTTGCCGCCCACATTTGACCCGACCTCGCGCCCCTTCTCATCGACAACGGCGGGATCGACGCCAAAAAAGGGCAGCGTTGCGCTGCCGGGCTTTGTTGGAATAGCTCCCGGCAGAGGCGTAATCAGAATCGATCCGGTTTCGGTTTGCCACCAGGTATCAACGATCGGGCAACGACCGCCGCCGATGTTCTTGTGGTACCACATCCATGCTTCGGGGTTGATCGGCTCGCCCACCGTGCCAAGCAGACGAAGCGATGAAAGATCATGTTTCGCCACCCATTCGTCGCCCCAGCGAATAAATGCGCGAATCGCCGTCGGGGCAGTATAGAGAATGTTGACCCGATATTCTTCGATGATTTTCCAAAACCGATCGGGCTCCGGCCAGTTCGGTGCGCCCTCGTACATGACAACGGTGGCGCCATTGGCAAGCGGTCCATAGACAATATAACTGTGACCGGTGACCCAGCCCACATCAGCCGTGCACCAAAAGATATCTTCATCGCGAATGTCGAAGACGTATTTGGTGGTCGAATAAACCTCCACGAGATAGCCGCCGGTAGTGTGCAAGATTCCCTTTGGCTTTCCAGTGGACCCGCTGGTGTAGAGAAGGTAAAGCGGATGCTCGCTGTCCAGCGGCGTAGGTGGGCAGTTTGCATCGACATACTCCAATTCCCGGTGCCACCAGACATCGCGGCCTTCCTCCATGTGGATGTCGTTTCCGGCCCGGCGAAAAACGATTACACGCCTGACAGATGTGCCATCACGAAGTGCGTCATCGACATTCTTCTTCAACGGCACAATCCCGCCGCGGCGATAGGCACCGTCGGCGGTGACGAGCGCGATGGCGCCGCTGTCGATAATCCGATCACGAATGCTATCGGCGCTAAATCCACCGAAAACGACCGAATGCACGGCGCCAATCCGCGCACAGGCCAGCATGGCAATTGCGGCCTCGGGAATGTTCGGGAGATAAATGATCACCCGATCTCCCTTTTTGATGTTGTTCCGTTTCAGCACATTCGCGAAGCGGCAAACTTCGCGCTGCAATTGCTGGTAGGTGAGCGTGCGTTTATCGCCCGGTTCGCCCTCCCAGATAATTGCCGCCTTGTTCCGGCGCGGTCCAGTCAGATGCCGATCGAGACAATTTTCTGAGATGTTGAGCTTCCCGCCGATGAACCACTTCGCGAAGGGCGCTTTCCATTGCAGAACTTTTTTCCATTTGGCGCGCCAGACCAGTTCATTCGCTTCGCGTGCCCAGAATTTTGCCGGCTGGCGGATCGATTCCCGGTACATCCGCCGATATTGACCAAGACTTTTGATTCGCGTGTTTTTTGCGAAGTCCTTTGATGGCTTAAAAACACGCTTCTCGACCAGGTGCGATTCAATGTTGTTTTGCATGAGCAGTCCGTAATATGCCCAGGAAAATTTTAGGGCAAGCGCTGGCTTCAGCGGCGGTCGCTGCAGCGAGCGATCTTAATGAGTGAGCGCGCGACGCAGCGGTGCGGCCCCGGGTGGCGGCCGTACTTCACCGCTTAGAATCCCATCGGCCCTGACAGGTTGACCATAGTAACGGAAATTGGATTCCCTTTGTGTTCCGATCACTGCACCCTCTAGGGACACGCCTGCAAAAAGACCTTTGCTCTTGCTGTAAGTGTAAACGGCAGCCGTCGGCGTGATCGCACCTGACGCGGTGCGGCCCACCGGGCCGGCGGCAGCGCTGACATCCGCGCCGATGGTCACGTTTCCTCCGCGGGAAAACGCCTGCACCGCAGCGTCATTGTTGAGAACAATCACAAAATCGGTCACTTGGGCGCCAGCTTGAAGGCCCCAGCCCGCACCGCCTGTGGCGATGAATGACGGGCCAGACCAGCCATGTGGCGTGCGAGCAACCACGACTCCCTGTCCACCTTTGCCGCTGAAAATGAATCCCGCTTTGAGGACACTCATGATCGCGAGCCCTCTTGCATGCCGGAGCACGTCTCTTGGAATTGCTCTCTCGCGCATTTGCCGAAATTCGCGAATGATCGCAGCGCAACGATTCACAGAGTCCTGTTCGGTGGCGTCAACTCTCACCAGCGCGAGAGACAATATTGCGAGAGCGAAATATATTTTTTTCATTGGATACATCTGCTTCGCCCATGCGCTTCTCGACGGATGTATCCTGTAGCCACCGGCCTGTTGCCGGTCAATGTGCACGCCAAGTCATTCGTTAGGAGTGGACGGCCCACAGGGCCGTGGCTACAACGGAGACAATGATTGAATTGCCCGGCGACGAAAACTTCATGCGCGAAGCATTGCGACATGCGCAAAAAGCAAACGAAGCCGGTGAAGTTCCGGTCGGAGCGGTTATTGTCCAGGCAGGCAAGATTATCGCGCGCGCCCATAATCAAGTGGAACTGCTCAAGGACGCGACCGCGCATGCAGAAATGCTGGCGTTGACACAGGCTGAGGCAGCCGTTGGCGATTGGCGGCTGGCCGAGTGCGACCTCTACGTGACGAAGGAGCCCTGCGCGATGTGCGCAGGCGCGCTGGTCCACACACGAATTCGACGCGTGATTTTCGGTTGCACAGATCCGGCTGCCGGTGCAGCGGGCAGCGTGATGAACCTCCTGCAAATGCCGGTGTTAAATCACCGGTGCGACATCGCCTCTGGCGTTTTGCAAGAGGAGTGCGCGACAATCCTGCAGGACTTCTTTCGTAAACGCCGCGAGGAGCAAAACGCCCGCATAAAAGGCTTCGCCTCACGCGGTGGAGCTGAGGACTAGCGCCACGTGAGGTCGCAAGACCTTTTACGTGGCTGCCTCGCTAGGATTCGAACCTAGACAGAGAGATTCAGAGTCTCTAGTGCTACCATTACACCACGAGGCAAACAGGGGCCCAAAACGTACAGCAAGATTCGCTGGGTTCGCAAGCGGCGTGGAATCTCTGTTAGTTCTCGAGAACTACTTCTTCGCCCTCGTGCGCGGCTTTGACCGTAAGCTCTTTCCCGCTCTCTTGCGCAACGCGCCGCGCCTCTTCCAGCATGGAATCAATCATGGTGTCGTCGTGATTGGGATCGTGATGGAAAAGGAAGAGCTTGCGGACACCCGCGTCGAGGGCAAGCGAAACAGCGGTCGTGACCGAGCTGTGGCCCCAGCCGATGTGACGTTGGTATTCTTCGTCGGTGTACTGCGCATCTAAAATCAAGAGGTCGCTGCCGTGGAGAAACTGAACGAGCTTTGATCGCTCCTCAGTCGCAGCCTTTTTGGTTTCTTCTGGAGTCATGTGATTACTCTTGGCCGAGTGAAGAAATCCGTACGGCTCGTGGTCGGGAAGAAACGCGACCGATCCAGCGCTGGTGAAGAGACGATAACCGGCACAAACCCCGGGATGATTTACGAATATCGCGTGCACCTGCACTTTGCCGAGGGAAAATTTCATTTCCCGCAGCCGTCTGATGCCGATTCTCCCTGAGAGCTCACGCATTGCGATCGGAAAAAATGGCGCTTTCATCGGTTCAGCCAGGATCTCGCTGAAGCCAGCGCCGGCACCGTCAAAACCTAAAATGCCAATCTCGTTTTTTTGATCGTAAGCTGGCTTAAAAAATGGCAGGCCCTGGATATGATCCCAATGCGCATGAGTGATCAAAAGCGATAACTTGATCGGTTCCGCGCCGAACTCTTTTGCCAAACTAATTCCAAGCGAGCGGATCCCGGAGCCAGCATCCAGCACGATGATCTCGCCATCGGCGCGCACCTCCACGCAAGTGGTGTTCCCACCATAACGCAGAGTCCCGGGACCGGGCACTGAGATGGAACCGCGCGTTCCCCAAAACTTGATTCGTGGGGGCGATGCTGAGGCGCTAGACATGGAGGGGGGAGCGCGGGATTCTGCCACGCGTTTTTGATGAAACCAAGTGTTTTTAGATGGTAGCAGCAGTTCACCGAACCGCCCAGGCGATTGAGGTCAATTCCACTACCTAAAAGAAAATGGGGATGATCAAGATCGCCAGGATGTTGACGACTTTAATCATGGGATTGATCGCAGGGCCCGCAGTGTCTTTGTACGGATCGCCCACAGTATCGCCGGTGACTGCTGCGGCGTGCGCAAAAGAGCCTTTGCCGCCTAGATTTCCTTCCTCAATAAATTTCTTCGCGTTGTCCCAAGCGGCGCCGCCGGATGTCATTGCGATGGCGATGAACAATCCGGTCACGATTGTGCCGACCAACAGGCCGCCGAGCACAACCGCGCCCAGCGAGGGGATGCTCGCCACGACGATAACTGCAACCAGGGGCAACAACGCCGGAACAATCATCTCTCGCAAAGCCGCTTTCGTCACGATGTCCACGCAGGTTCCATATTCGGGTCTCTCCTGTCCGGTCAGGATTCCCGGTTTGACTTGCAATTGCCGACGCACCTCGCGCACGACAGCGCCGGCTGCCTTGCCCACCGCGTCCATGCTGAACGCCGTGAAGGTGAACGGCAGCAATCCGCCAATAAAAAGTCCGATGATCACTTTCGGATCACTGAGCGAGAACTGAAACGAAAACACCTCGCCCCGACCTGTGATGTGGCCACGCAATTCTTCCACGTATGATCCGAACAAAACCAGCGCGGCCAACCCCGCCGAAGCGATCGCATAACCTTTGGTGACAGCTTTCATGGTGTTGCCAACCGCGTCGAGTTCGTCTGTCACCACGCGGACTTCCTTGGGCAGATTGGCCATCACTGCCACGCCACCGGCATTGTCCGTGATTGGGCCAAATGAATCGAGCGAGATGATCACGCCGGCCATGGACAACATCGACATCACTGCAATCGCAATTCCATACAGCCCGGCGAAATGATAAGTAATCAGGATCGCCGCCCCAATGAACAGAACAGGCAGAGCCGTTGCATGTTCTCCGGCCGCCAATCCTGCGATGATGTTCGTGGCGTGCCCGGTCTCGGATGCATGTGCAATTTTCTGGACCGGCCGGAAGTGAGACGAAGTGTAATAATTCGTCAGTGCGACGATGACCGGAGTCATGATCAGACCAACCAGCGAAGCAAAATAGAGTTCGGCAGATGATCGCAAGACGCCGTCGATGCTCACTCCTCCCGGAAAGAGGTTGCGCGTCGCTGGCCAGAATAGAACTGCGGAGACCAGCGCGTTGATCATGACCGCGCCCATTAGTACGGCTGTAGGTTTACCGCGCGCGACATTTACAAACAAAATTCCGAAGATCGCCCCCAGCACCGAAATTCCGCCAAGCAGGAACGGATAAACGATTGCCGCTGGATTTCCGCCAATTGTTAGCAGCCCGGCTAGAATCGCACCGACCAAACTGACGGCATAAGTTTCGAAAACATCGGCAGCCATGCCCGCGCAATCGCCTACGTTGTCTCCGACATTGTCGGCGATTACCGCTGGGTTGCGCGGATCATCTTCCTCCAGACCCTTCTCGATCTTGCCCACGAGATCGGCGCCTACGTCAGCGGCTTTTGTGTAAATGCCGCCGCCTAATCGCGCAAAAACGCTAATGAGACTGCCGCCCAGCGCGAGTCCCACCAGGCTGCGTATCGCCGCGTCGCTGCCGATCAGCTTGGCCGCGATCGTGTAGAAGATCGACACCGAGAGCAGCGCCAGCCCCACCACAAGCAAACCGGTCACCGAGCCGCCGTTGAACGCCATGCGCAACGCATTAAGCCGCGCAACACTGGCGGCCTGCGTTGTGCGCACATTTGCCAGCACGGCCACGCGCATGCCGATGAAGCCTGCCGCAAGTGAACAGAAGGCGCCGATCACAAATCCAATCGCCGTGGGGGGCTTTTTGAAAACGAAGAGCAAAATGAAAATCACCACTGCAATCACGCTGATCGTCTTGACTTGCCGATTCAAATACGCCTTGGCGCCTTCCTGCACGGCGGCCGAGATCTCTCGCATCCGTTCATTTCCCGATGGCGCCCGGATCACTGCCGCAATCAAAAACAAGGCGAACACAAGACCGACCGCGGCGCACACCATCGACAGTTGCACGCCTGAGTTGAGGACGTTAAAAGCCAGGAAATTTATCATCGCGTCGCGCTGAAGCGCACGACTCTATTAAGAATTACAGCGCTGGCAAATGCCTCACTTCAATTTCTCACGTCCATGCGGTTTCGTGAGATCGAGTAGCGGGCCGATGGGAACGATGCCAGTCGGATTAATTTCCGTGTGCGTGATGTAGTAGTGACGCTTGATATGATCGAAGTTGACGGTGTCGGCGACGCCGGACTGCTGATATAAATCCATCAGATAGCCCTGCAAATTCCGATAGTCGATAATACGGCGCAGATTGCACTTGAAATGGCCGTGATAGACGACGTCGAAACGAATAAGCGTGCAAAAAAGTCGCCAGTCCGCCTCGACAATATGATCCCCGAACAAATACCGACTTTTCGATAAACGCGCTTCAAGTTCGTCCAGCGCTTCAAAAAGTTTGCGGCAGGCAATCTCGTATGGCCGCTGGCGCGTGGCGAAACCAGCTCCGTAAACGCCGTTGTTCACGTTGTCGTGTAGAAAACCAGAGAGCTTCGCGTGCTCGGATTCGATGTCTTTTGGAAAAAAATCGAGATTTTTATTTTTCGCGAAATCATTAAACACATCGTTGAACATCCGGCAGATGTCGTCCTCGCAATTGTTGACGATCCGCTTCGTTTCTTTGTTCCAGAGGACCGGCACGGTGACGCGCTGATCGAAATGCGGATCGGTTGCTTTGTAAGCTTCGCTTAAAAATTGGAAGCCGTTGACCGGATCGGTTGATTGGAACGGTGCACCTGGCGAAATCTTGCCGGACTGATCGCGAAATGCCCAGCCTTTCTCGTCCCGGATAGGATCCACAACCGTCATGCCGATCACCTCTTCGAGTCCTTTTAACTTCCGAAAAATGACGATGCGACTTGCCCACGGGCACGCCAGTGAAACATAAAGATGATAGCGGTCAGCAACGGCAGGATACGGCGTCGATCCATCATTCGAGATCCATTCACGGAACGCGTCCTCCTGCCGTTGAAATTCTCCGGACCCGGTCTGCTCGGTTGGAAATTGCGCTTTCATTAAACACCAATGGACACGAATGGACACGAATTCACAATCTGCTCGTGCTTACTCCTGTTGATTAGTGAATTACGCGAGCCGTCACTTCTGGCCCCACCACGTTGACAGCCAAAAATGCCAATGGTACCGTCGCCCAAATTTACGCGGAAGTCCGCAAAAGGCGGTTTCCCCATGGAGATTTGCATAGCGTGTTAAACAGTCAGGTTCTGGTGTTAAACCGGCTTTGGCAGGCGGTGAACATCTGCACGGCCCGCCGCGCCTTTGCGCTGGTGTATGCAGGTCATGCCCAGATTGTCTCGTC
>QHOV01000187.1 GCA_003218885.1 Verrucomicrobiota bacterium
AATCCAAATTCCGAATAGTTGTTGCTTCCATCAGCGCCTACACCTGTACAGTCAGTAGGGCAACCAGTAAGAACCAACTTGCATCAAATCCGGAAAGCCTGACTTTGCAAACGGGTTATCCATGCCCGGACAAAGTGTGACATTTCAACGTCCTTCTTTTCTCACCCTCATCGTCTTCGGTTATCTCTCACTCGGGATGACCGATTTGGCCCTCATCCTGGCGACTGGCTTGCTTCCGCTCGCCTTCATAATCAAGGGATGGAGCGAGCTGAAAAGGACCCAGCTTGGGTGGGGAATGTTGGCGGGAGACCGTTCGACCGAGGCGCGGTAACTCCCTATGCTCATTCCCTTCGACTAGAAGGGAACTCCTCTTCGCCGTGTCGGCCAAGATTGTAATCGCGCCGCGTATTTAGCCGCCCATCCGCGTAGCAACAGAAGGATTCAGTTGCGTCACGACCGCGACTTTAGAGTGGATGACGGAGCGTCGCCCGGCGGGCAGATGAAACAGACGAGTTCGCACTCAGACTGCCCCGGGAAATCAGATAATAGCCGGCGTGAAGGTTCGAGGCTCTGGAGCGTGCTCTTATTCTGACGGTTGGAACCCCCGCCAAAGGATTTAACCTCCAACTGCACGATTGGTGTCAGTAGGTTTGCCCTTCTGCCCCAATTGTGGGAAGGAAGTTCTTGCGACAGATAAGTTCTGCCTGAATTGCGGCAATACCTTGGATCGCACGGTACCTGCCCCAAGCGTGGCTCCTGCGACCGCCTCCGCTCCACCTACAATCCGTCCTGCATCCGAAGCTCCAGGAATGAAAAATCCGTGGGTCGCAGGTCTACTGAACTTCTTCTTTCCTGGCTTAGGCTACGTGTATGTTGGGATTGGCCATGACACCGGAGAGTTGATATTCGGGGCACTCGTCTTTCTCTTCTATTTCGTCGGATGGGAAGTCGCTTTTGCGTCCATATTCTTGAGCGGGAATCCATCTTCAGCTTCAACTTCGGCGCCATCACCGTTGGCCGCCCTGATAGCCCTCGTTTTCCTCCTGCCGTTTGCCTTCGCTTATGACGGCTACCGGAGAGCTTCCTGAAAAGCCAGCATGAATTTCTGCCCACAGTGCGGAGTTAGCGTCAGTCCTGACCAAAAGTTCTGTAGGAACTGTGGATACAATTTGGAGGCACGCAGTGCCCTCCCAGGAGCTCAGCAGACCTCAGGGCAATATCTGCACCTCCTAGGACTGAGCGCACTCAACGCTTACTATATGGACCGGAGAGGACTCACGTCGGTCCAGCTAGTTTCGGATTTCGCTGCAATAGCTCTCGCCGCCATTACTTTTCTGTTCGCCGTTGGGGTGAAGCTGCTGCTCTCTAATTTATCATTCTACGGCATCGGGATGGTTTGGCTCCTAGTTTCTTATCCATTTTATGACGAGCTGCGTTACAGAAAACTCAGCAAGCTCGAGGGAGCCCGACTCGATGAGATAGAAGCGACCAGAGGGTCGAGGACGATCGCGTGGGACTCGATTACGCGCGCTGTCCTGGGAGGAAGAACTCTGTCTGTCTACAGGGGCGGCCGCCGACTTCAAGCACGGCTCAAACTCCTTGTTGAGGACGACAAGAGACAGGCGGCAATCCTCACACTGGAATCGAATCTCGGAGGCAGGCTGGTCCGTCCCAAGACTCATAGAACCCTTGCATACGTATTGCGCCCCGGTCCGCTGGTGGCCATCATATTTCTTATCTCTCAGGCAATCCTCGTTACTGCAGCCGTCGCACCTTTCTTTTCCGGTGAGCAGGAATTGTATACGACCCTATGGAATTCACAACGCCAGACGTTCCAAGAGGCCTCACTCTTCTCGCAGTACTTGTCGATCTTCTCCAACAATCTGGGAGTCGCCCTCTCTGGTACCGTTCCGGCATTCGGGCAGTTTTTCTTACTCGTAGCTTCGTACAATACGGGCAGAGTTATCCAGGTGATATCGATTCAGGCGAGCCTGCGGCCACAGGATGTCGTCGCGGTCCTCTACCTCTCCCCGCATTCTTTACTCGAGGAATTGAGCTATCCGCTCTTTAGTGTTCTGTGGATCTATTATTTGTCCCGCGGGGATCGGTACACCATCCACGAGCTCGCAATAAGGCGGAGGAGGAACTCCGTAAAGGTACTGGTCATCCTCGCGGAATTTACTCTCCTGCTCGCTGTGGCGGCCCTGTTCGAGGTCGCGGAGCCGCTCCTAGGACTCGGCGGTCTCCTCCTCTGGATACCAGTGGGAGCCGGGGCTGTTTATTTGTTCCGGCGTTCACGCATGCATCGATCCAGCCAGCGTATTTAGCAGAAGTGAAGCCGTTCATGGGGCACGTCTCTCTTTACGGGCAAAGGCCGGCCGCGCGTGGTCCTCCCAGTTAAGTAAATAATACCTACTTAGTCGGAGAATACTACCACCTTTATTAAGCGATGACCCCGGTGGCCGAATGGGGGAAGATATCGTTGATAGAAATTGGAGTGGACAGCTTCGCAGCGGCATTCGACGAGGCAAGCCTCGCGGTTAGCGCACCAGACCGTCTCCAAAACTTAGTGGAACAGATAGTCAGAGCCGATCAGGTCGGGTTGGACGTATTCGGGATAGGTGAACACCACCGACGGGAAATGCTAGACTCGGCCCCTGCTGTCATCCTCGGAGCCGCGGCAGCACGCACAGAGAAGATACGCCTAACAAGCGCCGTGACGGTCTTGAGTTCCGCCGACCCGGTACGAGTATTTCAGAACTTCGCCACTGTGGATCTCCTGTCGCGGGGCAGGGCTGAGATGGTTGTCGGCCGTGGTTCCTCCATCGAATCCTTTCCATTGTTCGGGTTCCGCCTTGAGGACTATGACTCGCTCTTCGCAGAGAAGCTCGAACTTCTATTGAAGATTCGTGACAATGAGCACGTCCACTGGTCTGGCAAATATCGGCCTCCCCTGACAGGGCAGGGGGTCTATCCGAGGCCCGTGCAGAACCCGCTTCCTATCTGGTTAGGTGTTGGCGGAACTCCGAGGTCGTTCGCCCGTTGGACTTCCACTGATGGTCGCGATTATAGGCGGCGAGACTCGCCGCTTTCGTCCGCTCATCGATCTCTACCGAGAGGCAGGCAATCGTGCCCGGCACTCGCCCGATCAGTTGAAGGTTGGCCTACATTCGCCGGGCTATGTTGCCGCAACAACGCAAGAAGCCGCAGACGATTTCTTTCCAGGTTTTGCACGTGCAGTCACCGAGGTTGGGAAGGAACGAGGATGGCCTGCGCTCACACGCGCTGATTTCGACGCTCAGCGCGGTCCGCAGGGCGCTCTCATTATTGGCGACCCGGACGAAGTGGTCGAGAAGATTATTCGGCACAGCAAAGCGCTGGGTGGCATCTCAAGGGTTACCTTTCAGATGAACGCGGCATCATTGCCTCACGCGAAGATCGTGCGAGCCATTGAACTACTGGGTAAACGTGTTGCCCCCGCACTTCGCAAAGAGCTCGAAGCCTACGCGAAGTGATTGTTGAATGCTAGACACTCAAATCGTCGATGCTGTCCGCGAGTCCCTTGAGATACGGGTCGTCGGCTTGAGCGGTAGCCTGCGCGCTCCTAGCGCAACGAGAATGGCTGTCCAGTACGCTCTGAAGGGTGCCGAAGAAGAAGGCGCGAAAGTCCAGGTTCTGGAGCTCGCAGCCTACAATCTTCCTTACTGGGGCCTCGAGAGGGAGGAGGGCAACGTCAAGGCGGTGGAACGTTTCCGTGGCGAGCTCCGGGCATCCGATGGCATCATCCTAGGCTCACCTGAGATTCACGCGAGCCTCAGCGGAGTTCTGAAGAATGCGTTGGACCTGACAGGGATCGAGGAGTTCGAAGGAAAGATGGTCGG
>QHOV01000198.1 GCA_003218885.1 Verrucomicrobiota bacterium
GAGCGCGGCGGGAGTTTGAGCAGGTTTCTCCATGAACGCCAACGTTCAACGCCCAGCTAAGAATCGCAATCTCTTCGGCAAAGCGTCAGGAAATTCTGCGGACCGCACGCCCCGTTAAGACGTCCGCGCAGACGCCGGTTTGTAGATCGCGCCGACAATGGCGCCGACGATTACCATCTCGATCAGGCCGCTGACGCTCCCGTAAACGATCAACTTTCCTGGAAACGGCTGGACTGCGTAAATGGCCAGCCGCATGCCGATGGCTGCGATTTCCAGCAGGATGCCAAGTCGGATTCCGGCAGCCGCGCCGCCGCCAGCGAAACCGCAGGCATAGATCATCACGAATGCAAAAATCACAAGCGCCTGACCGATAATGATCCAGTGAAACAAGCTCATCATTTCACTTTGCGACCGCCAGAGATTTGGCGTTTCCGCGTAAACATCCTTCAGAAGCACGCCGTTAAGTAGCCATCCCCAAAGGAACATGAAAATGTACGCGGCGATAAATGCGATGATGAATCGCTTCATAAATCTAAAGTCTGAAGTTAGGATCTAACTGGTCGCGGGTGAGCTGGCTTGTAAATCGCGCCAACGATTGCGCCGGCAATCGCAAATTGGATCACGGCACCCACGATCCAGCCGCAAAGGATCTTCGTCGTCAACGGTTGGACCGCGAACGAGATCAAATGCGGCCCTGCGTACACTAAGCCCACTAGAATGCCCAATGTCGCGCTGGCACCTAGGCCGCCAGCTGGAACGAACCGGACACAAAGCGTGGTGAAGAAAAATGCCATGACGATATGACCCAAAATCAGCCAGGGAAAATCAGGTTTGGTTCGGAAAAGCGCCTGCACTTCCTCATGCGCGCCGCGCATTAGCGTGCCGTACCAAAGGAAGCCAAACACGAATAGGAAAATGAAGGCTGCCATGAATGCGGTGAAGAATTTTTGCCAGTTCATAATTTCTTTCGGTTGAGGTTCTTGTTGAGCCCCAGGAGCTGAGACCTTCCATCGCAAAATGCGCGACCGATGTCGATCTTAAAATTGTATTGCCAAAGGCTAGGAACGACGCCTTCTCATCCCTCGGGCTTTACTGCGAGGCTAACAAGCCGTCCCTCGCTGGTTTGCTTCAACGTGCAACCCGAGTTCGCGCAAAAGGGCAACATCGACATCAGCCGCGGGATTTTTTGCGGTAAGAAGTTTGTTGCCGTAAAAAATCGAATTCGCACCGGCAAAAAAGCAGAGCGCCTGACCTTCACGCGACAGCTTGGTGCGCCCGGCTGCCAAGCGGACGCGCGCTTTCGGCAAAGCGAAGCGGGTAACGGCAATCAGCCTCACCAACTCGAAAATATCCACCGGTGTTTGATTGGCCAGTGGCGTGCCCGGCATCGGCATCAAACAATTGATCGGCACGCTTTCAGGAGGCGGATCAAAGTTGCTCAGCACTTCGAGCATTCGCAGACGGTCGGCTTCCGATTCGCCCATGCCGATAATCCCACCGCAACAGACGGACATTCCGCTCGCCTGCACGGCGGCAATCGTGTCGAGTCGATTCTGAAACGTGTGTGTGCTCACAATTTCGGGATAAAATTCCGGCGAAGTGTCGATGTTGTGATTATAAGCGGTCACTCCGGCGGCTTTGAGTTTGCACGCTTCCACCGGACCGATTTCACCGAGGGTAACGCAGACCTCCATTCCGAGTTGGCTCACTTCGCGGACGATCTCCAGCACGCGCTCAAACTTTTCGGAACCGTCGCGCACGCCGCGCCAGGCCGCGCCCATGCAAAACCGGCCGGCGCCTTGTGAGCGCGCGCGCCGGGCAGCGGCCAACACGTTTTCAAGTGACAACAATTCTTCGCGCTCGACACCCGTCGAATAATGAGCCGATTGCGCGCAGTAAGCGCAGTCCTCGCTGCAGCCACCAGTCTTGATGCTGAGCAAACTGCATCGCTGCACTTCCTCGCCGCGCCAATGCTGGAGATGGACAGCGCGGCTTTGTGAAATTAAATCGAACAACGGCTGGCGATATAGGGCGCTGAGTTCTTCAAACTTCATCGCAACGCGCGACGTTCAATCGCCAATCGAAAATCGGCAAACGAAAATTAATTAACCCACTTCCCGTCTTCGGAAGTGAGGATCGGCAGCTCTTCCATCATGAACTGCGTTTTTCCGATTGCGCCGATCATGTGCGTGCCGGTAGCGCGATACCACTTCTTCGACATGCTCTCGCCCGTATGGCAGCCCCAGCTCCTTACGTAAGCGCCATGCGCGAAATCGCGCCGGTCGATCCTGGCCAGCTCGTTCTCGTGCAACCACGCTTTGCATGCGCTGTCGATGAAATTGCTGTAATCGAACATGAAACAGGCGCGATTCGAGTGCCCGAAATATTCAAAACCTGTAATCTTCACCTGGCTTCGTGGCTGGCCCTTGTTCAGGTAGTCGATCACCTCCGGCCCAGCATTAAACCAGACAAGATTCAGATTGAATTTTTCGCGCACCGAATCGATCAAGGCGATCAGATCCTGGTGTTCTTGTTTCGCGCGATCCAGATAGCCCTGCTTATAAATCAGCCAGGTAATCTGTGCATCCGGACCGAGTTGGGCGCGCAATTGTTCGGTGCGCAAACGCGCGGCGCGCACAAAGTTCGCCCACCAATGATCGTGCGGATAAAGTTTGTATTTTTCCCATTGATACAAGGAAGGTCCGCCAACCACGACGATGTATTCGCCGTTGGCAGCGAGAGCGCTGCCGGCCACGAGCAACAGCAAAAGCAATAGAGAAAGCCGACGAATACCACCCATAAGCAGGAGCACTATTTACGCGCAGCGCGAAGCAGTGCAAGCGGTAGCCGCTTCGCTGTGCGAAGGGGACCCTGACGCTTCTAAACACGTCCGGTGCGCGCCGCCCA
>QHOV01000008.1 GCA_003218885.1 Verrucomicrobiota bacterium
CAATTTCTACAAATTCCCGGCCTCGACATCATCACCAGCAACAGCACGCAGAGCAACACGCAATTCACGCTGCAATTTGTTCTGAGCAAAAGCATCACCGATGCCGCGACGGACGTGCAGGCTGCGATCCAGCGCGCTACGGGGAAATTGCCAATCGATCTGCCGAGTCCGCCTACTTTCACAAAAACGAATCCGAACGACCAGGCCGTTTACTTGTTAGGCCTCATGTCGGACACGCTGACGGACTGGGACCTCTATAAATACGCGTCGACTGTCGTCGCGCAGCGCATCAACATCCTGCCCGGAGTTTCGCAAGTGAACATTTACGGGGTGCAAGGCGCCATCCGTATCAAGGCCGACCCTTCTGCGCTGGCTGCCCGCGGTCTCACGATGGATGACTTGGCCAGCGCGATCAAAGCAGGGACCGTCTATTCCGGCGCGGGGCAATTCGATGGCGCACATCGCACCTTTGTGCTGCAACCCAATGGACAGATTGATAAGGCCGACGGGTATCGCAACCTGATCGTTGCGCGCAACCCAAACGGTTCCCCGGTTTACCTGCGCGACGTCTCCGATGTTATGCAGAGTGTGCAGGACGAGCGGCTCTCGCGCTTTTTTTGGATGCGCGGTTTTAATCCGCCCGGCTCGGTGGTCGTGCTTGCGGTTTCACGGCAGGCGGGCGCAAACGCAGTGGAAGTCGCCAACTCCGTGAGAGCGCTCTTCCCTGAGCTGCGCGCGAGCCTGCCCGGCTCGATCAAATTCACGCCAATATTCGATCGGTCACAAACCATCGTCAATTCTGCGGACGAAGTGAAATGGACGCTGGTGATCGCATTCGTGCTGGTGGTACTAGTCATCTACGTTTTTCTCGGCCGCGCCACGGACACGCTAATTCCGGCTGTGGCATTGCCAATGTCACTGCTGCTCACCGTGGCCGTGATGTACATGCTCAATTTCTCCATCAACAATCTCACTCTCATGGCGCTCACCCTGGCCACTGGTTTCCTTGTTGACGACGCCATCGTGTTTTTGGAAAACGTGGTGCGCCGGGCCGAGCATGGCGAGTCGATCCTGAAAGCGACGTTCAATAGCGCAGGCGAGATTTCTTTCACCATCCTGTCGATGACCCTTTCGCTAGCCGCCGTTTTCATTCCGCTGGTTTTCATCCCTGGACTTCTCGGCCGCATCTTCCGCGAGTTCTCCGTCACGATCATCGTTGCCATTCTTGCTTCGGGTCTTGTGTCTCTGACGCTCACGCCCTTGATGTGCGCGCGCATTTTGGGCGAGCGCAAGGCTGGCCACAAACGCGCCTGGATGGAGCGGCACACCAGCAATTTCATCCAAGGCGTCATCGCTGCCTACGGCCGGCTGCTCGACAAGTTTCTGGACCGCGCGTGGCTGACCGTGCCAATTCTTGTGGCATGCATACTGGGTCTCTGGTTCTTCTTCACCCATCTGCCGTTCACGTTATTGCCGCCCGGCGACAGCGGTTTCGTTCGTGGCCTGTTCATCGCGCAGGAAGGTTCGTCGCCTGCGCAGATGCGCGACTTTCAGGCCAAGGTTAACGAGAAACTCCAGGCTGATCCGAGCGTCGGACAATTTTTCACGCTCACCGGTTTCGCCTCGCGCGGCGCATTGTCGCAGGGATTGATGTTTCTTTTTCTGAAACCGCGCAGTGAACGCCCGCCCGTTGATCAAATCATTTTGCGATTGCAAAAATCGCTTGGCTCGATTCCTGGCATTGCTGCCGTGCTAACGCCGAGTCCGGTGCTCCAAATCAGCGTCGGCGCCACGAGCCAGACCCAGGGACAGTATGCCTACACAATTAGCGGCATCGTGCCCGAGGACGTTTATGCCGTGGCTGGCCAATTGATGGCAAAACTTCAGCAGTTCAAAGGCTTTGCCAGTGTGCGCTCCGATTACTACCACGACACGCCAAATCTTAGAATCGACATCAACCGCGATCGGGCCGCGACCTACGGCGTTTCGACTTCCGCAATCCAAAGTCTGATGCGCAACGCTTACTCGCAAAACTACGTCTATCTCATCAAGGAACCGGACGACCAATATCAGGTTATCCTGGAAGTTAAGGACAAGGAGCGCGCCCACCCCGAAGACTTGGACGACCTTTATGTTCGCAGTAACACCAGCGGCAATTTCAGCGCGAGCGGCGCAGGCGGAGGAACCATCGCAACGAGTACAGGAAACATGGCAAATCTCATCCCGTTGCGTGTTGTGACATCAACAAAAGAAGTCATCGGCCCGCAAGCGGTGAATCATTTGAATCAATTCACCAGCGTCACGTTTAACTTCAACCTGTTGCCAAACGTCGCTATAGGCGATGCCACCAAGTTCATCGAGGACGCTTTCGCGCAAATCCATCCGCAACATCCGACCGTGCAGGGCATCTTCCAGGGCGAAACGCTCGTGTTCCAGCAACTGTTTCGCTCTCTGCCGATGCTGCTGCTGGCCGCCGTCTTTGTTATGTATGTGATTCTGGGAATTCTTTACGAAAGCTATGTGCACCCGTTTACGGTTTTATTCCCGGCGATTGTTCCCGCGGTAGTCGGCGGCCTTGCGACGCTCTGGATTTTCCACTCTGTGCTTTCGCTTTATAGCGTGATCGGGCTTTTCCTGTTGTTAGGCATCGTCAAGAAGAACGGGATCATGGTTGTCGATTTTGCCTTGCAACGAATTGATGAAGGCTGGGACCTGCGCTCGGCGATTCACGAGGCCAGCATAGAACGGTTTCGTCCCATTATGATGACAACTCTCGCGGCTCTCATGGGCGCGATACCGATTGCGCTCGGGTTCGGACAGGACGCCGCATCGCGCCGTCCACTCGGTCTGGTGATCGTGGGCGGTCTGATTTTCTCTCAATTGATCACGCTATTTGTCACACCAGTGATCTATCTCTGGCTCGAATGGTTCCAGGAGCACGTGCTCGACAAGGTGCCGTTCCTCCGCAGCGCCCACTATCATGAAGAGGGCGGGCCTGGGAGAGGACAGTTACGGCCGGAACCAGCGGGTGTCCATTGATCCGCGATTTAACTGTTTGGCGATCTTAATGCTTTAACGTGGCGAAGCCATGCGCGCGATGGTTCTCGATAAGCCGAAACAGCCGCTGCGACTGCGCGATGTGCCGAAGCCAAAGCCGGGCGGGGGACAACTGCTCGTGCGTGTGAGTGCGTGCGCCGTTTGCCGCACTGACCTTCACGTGGTCGATGGCGAGCTGCCAAACCCGAAGCTGCCGCTGATCCTAGGACACCAGATTGTCGGGCGCGTCGAAGACATCGGTGAAGAAGCAAATTCGAAATTCCAGATCGGCGATCGCGTAGGCATTCCATGGCTCGGCTGGACGGATGGCGAGTGCGTTTATTGTCGGTCGAATCGGGAGAACCTCTGTGACCGCGCGCGTTTCACCGGCTACACCATCGAAGGCGGTTACGCCGAATTTACCGTCGCCGATGCCCGATTCTGTTTTCATCTGCCCGATCGCTACAATGATGTCGAGGTTGCGCCGCTGCTTTGTGCCGGGCTGATCGGTTACCGTTCCTATCGCAAAACGGGGGGCGCGCGGCGGCTCGGTCTCTATGGCTTTGGCAACGCCGCGCACTTGATCGCGCAGATTGCGCTTTACGAAGGGCGCGACCTTTTCGTGTTTACGCGACCCGGCGACACCACAACCCAGCAAGCCGCAAAAAAACTTGGCGCAGTCTGGGCCGGCGGTTCCGACGAGATGCCGTCGGAAAAACTCGATGCTGCGATTGTTTTCGCCTCAGTCGGCCCGCTCGTGCCTGCGGCACTCCGAGCGCTCGCCAAAGGCGGCGTCGTAGTTTGTGGCGGCATTCACATGACCAACATTCCGTCGTTCCCTTATGCCGACCTATGGGAAGAACGTGTCATCACCTCAGTGGCTAACCTGACCCGCCGCGATGGTGAAGAATTTTTCGACCTCGCGCCGCGCGTTCCCGTTCAAACCAAGACGGAAACATTCCCCTTGGAACAAGCCAATACCGCGCTGGACCGATTTCGAGCCGGTGAACTGACCGGAACTGCGGTCTTGACGATTGGCGAATGAAGAAGCACCCCCTTCGCTTTGGCTACGGCGTGGCAGGCGAACGAAAAAGGAAACCCGAATGCTGTAGTGTGCGCTGTCCCCAGCGCATAAGCTCCACAAGCATACTTTGGCGGACGTCGTTGTAGCGTTACGGATTCACCGTGTTCCCGCCCGCGCGCGGGCGCCGATCGGTTTCACAAAATTGCCCGGAACCCGCTTTTCGTCGTCCCGGACGGAACCGGCTGCGTTACCGAGCGCTTCTTCCTCTGGTGAGAGAAACGGTTTGAAGCGGTTTTTGTCGATGGCTTTCATGAACGCTTCGTGCGGGGACACGATGCCTTTTTCGAGCAGCTCCCAGATAGCGTCGTCCATGAACTGCATCCCTTGTGCTTTGCCGGATACGATCACGTCCTGGAGTTTTTGCGTTGCCCCTTCGCGAATAATTGCGGCGACGGCGGCATTTGAGATTAGAATTTCGTTCACTGCGATTCGCCCAGGCCGATCTGCTCTTTTTAAAAGCAGTTGGGCAACCACGCCGCGCAGCGAGTTCGCCAGCATGGTGCGCGCCTGCGGTTGTCGGTCGGCCGGAAAAACATCCACCATTCGGTCAACCGTCTTGCGCGCATTATTTGTGTGCAGCGTACCGAATACGAGAAGGCCGGTCTCAGCCGCCGTAAGGGCGAGCGAAACTGTTTCCAGGTCGCGCATTTCTCCCACCAGTACAATGTCAGCGTCCTCGCGCAGTGCCGCCTTGAGCCCCGCGGCAAACGAACTCGAATCGCCCGGGACTTCCCGCTGGGTGATCGTGCTTTCCTTATTGTTATGCACGAATTCGATTGGTTCCTCGATCGTCACGACATGTTTCGCAAAATTTTGATTGATGTGGTCGACCAGCGCAGCCTGCGTAGTGGTTTTGCCCGAGCCAGTCGGTCCGGTAATAAGGACAAGGCCACCGCGCACATTGACAAGTTCTTTTACCACCAGCGGAATCCCTAGTTCCTCAAGCGTAGCAATCTTGGTGGGAATCAGCCGAAAAGTCGCGCCGTAACCATTAGACTGCTTGAAGTAATTGCTGCGGAACCGAGAGGCTTCATCCATCTCATAGGCAAAATCCAGATCGCCACGCTGCTGGAGAGCCTCCCAGTTACGCGGTCCGCAAACTTCGCTCAACATGCGCGTGGCCTCCTCGTGCGAAACCGGCTCGTCGCGAATGGGGATGATGTCGCCATGCACGCGCATTTTAGGCGGCTGTCCCTCACCAATATGCAGGTCGGACCCGCCGTGTTTGACAATCACGCTAAGAAATCGATCCAGCTCAGCCATGGCTTAACGACGAATGACGAATGACCACGATGACAAAGCTTGCGTGGCCGATCGGTTTCGGATTTTGAAATTTGGATTTGTTTTGGATTTCGTCATTCGTGCTTCGTCATTTTTCGAGATGCTGACGCACCATTAGCTTTTGGTCGGCGCGCGCGTAAGCCTCCTCGGCGCTGATCAGGCGGCGTTCATAAAGATCGATCAGCGCATCGTCCATCAGACGCATCCCTTGTTTTTTGCCGGTCTGAATAATGCCCGGCAGCATATATGTCTTTGCTTCGCGAATCACGTTGGCCACCGCTGGCGTGTTGGTAAGAATCTCCAGTGCCAGCACACGCCCCGTGCCATCCGCCCGGGGTATCAGCTGATGACTAATCACTCCCCGCAAGGATTCACTCACCATCACTCGAACTTGTTCCTGTTGCTCGGTCGGAAAGACATCGAGCAATCGATCCAGCGTCCGGGATGCATTGCTCGTGTGCAGCGTTGCCAAAACAAGATGGCCGGTCTCGGACGCGGTGATGGCGAGGGAAATCGTCTCCAGATCGCGCATTTCTCCAACCATGATCACATCTGGATCCTCCCGTAGCGCAGCGCGCAGCGCAGTGGCGAAAGATTCGGTGTGGGTGAACACTTCCCGTTGGGTAAGGTGACAGTTTTTCGATTTCAGAACGTATTCGATCGGGTCCTCGAGTGTAATGATGTGATCGTGCCGTTCCATGTTTATTTGCTCGACCATCGCCGCGAGTGTAGTCGATTTGCCCGTTCCTACCGAACCTGTTGCCAGGATCAGACCGTTCTGATAACGGGTGAGAACCTTGAGATACTCGGGCAGCTCCAGCTCGTCCATGGTTCGGACGTTGGCGTTGATCACGCGGAACACAATTTCGGTCCCAAGCCGTTGCCGAACCACGCTGGTGCGGTATCGGCCGAACTCGTTTGCGTACGCAAAATCCGAATCGCCGCGCGTACGGAGTTCATTTTTATAGACGTCGGGCACAAAGGCTTCGGCCAGTGCCGCGGTGTGCTCGGGAGTGAGCCGCGGCGCGTCGGGCCAGATTGGCTCCAACCGTCCATGCAAACGCCATCTCGGCCGCGCGTTCGCGGCCAGATGGACGTCGGACGCGCCGGCTTTTTGCCCGACCTCCAGATAGTCATCCACGTGCCTCAGCGGATGAGATTCGACAGTGATCTCTGGAGATTTAGCGATCATGGACGCTGCAGAAATAATTACGCAGCCTGGCCGAGCGCGTAAATCCTAAAACGAGGGTATCCCATGCGACACATTAGACGCCATCTGACTTTGTCATTCTGAGCGAAGCGAAGAGTCTCGGATTAAATGCGGACCTATCCACCAAGGGAAAATAGACAGAGATGTTTCGCTTTCGCTCAACATGACAGCGCCATTTGTCACATGCAGCTTATGTTTTGCGGCGCGATTGCCTTCCAAAATCAGTGAGCCGATTTTTGACGAACTCGACAATAACCGGTCGCGCGAGATTTGCTGCGATTTTTAGCACCGCGACGGCAAAGCCTGCTTCGACGAGCTTCTTCTTTGATTTTCGGCTGTTCTTTGCGTCGATATAAATTTTTTTCTTCCGCATCGGCGCCAATGCGATCAATGCGCCGACAGCGGCTGCGGCTGTAAGCCAGGAAACGGTTTGTTCCCGAAATGATCTTCGGAATTTCGCCGGGAAATCCAATTCATACCGCAGGCCACGCACATCGCGCGCCAGGCGTTCGCGAGACTGCGCGATTTCCGCGGTCAGCTCGTCGATTGATTTGTTGCGTCCAGATTTTTCAGCCATTCGCGATCTTTCTTTAATTCAGCCAGCGTCGTACGAAAAAGCGGCTTCGTGATGCGGCTGCGCGCGACCAGAAGCAAAACAAGCGCAATAATGAAATGCACTGCGGCAGCGGCCAGCGCTATCCATGGCCACGAAATCCCAGCCAGGTGGGCCAGCCCCACAACCGCGCCGGTGATGAGAAAAACGTAACCCAGCGCGCAGAGCAGCAGCGCAAAAATCAGGCAACCAGCCAGTATCAGCACTTGCACCGCGGCCGCTTTCGATTCCTGGGCAAGAAGAGCAAAGCGGCTCTCAAAAAACTCCGCAAGCGCGGTTAAAAGCGCCAGCAGGTTCTCGAGCAAACCGGCATGTCCCGCCGCATTGCGGGACCGAGGGCTCTTGCTGATCATCTCCGAAGCGGTTCGGAGTTAGCGCCGGAAAATCAGACCCAACACGAACCCAATTCCGAGCGCTGTGAAAATCGCCTTCGTTGGATTTTCACGCACGTATTGCTCTGCGTCTTCCTGAAACGTCCGGGCGCGATCCCGGGCATCGCCCCATGCTTGTTCTGCTTTGCCGCGCGCCTCGCCCAAGGCCTGCTCTGCCTTGCCCCGGTACTCTTCTGCGAAAGCGCCTGCGGCGGATTTCAGATCCTCCGCTGCTCTGCGCGCATGTTCCTTGCTGCTTTGCAATTTATCCTGCGCCTCTTTGGTGGCGGACGTTTTCTGTTCTGCTTTATTTTCTTCTGCCATTGGTAATCTCCAGTTAATTTTCGTCTCAACTATCCGCGCGCTTTGCGCAATCGGCAAACGTCGAGTTATCGTTGAAAGCTAAACAGATTTTAAGCGTTGAAGCGCCTTTGTAGCGGTGAACGCTTTAACGCTTCAACAATTGCACGAGCGGGAGCAATCACTGTTCTCGAAAAATGATGCGCGCCTTTGTCAGATCGTACGGCGAAAGCTCCACGGAAACTTTGTCACCCGGGACTATACGGATGAAATGCTTCCGCATTTTGCCCGAGATATGTGCAAGCACATTGCGTTGGCCGGGAAGATCGACACGGAACATCGTGCCCGGCAACACTTGCGTTACTGTGCCCTCGGTCACTATCTGTTCTTCCTTCGCCATCGCGGGCGAACTATACTTGGGAACGCACCGGTCTCAAGGTTGGCGTACCTGATCCAGTGAAACACTTGGCAAATATTCCCGAAGCTCCTCTCGTTTCCACCATGCGCCGGTCTCGCGGCGTTCGCGCGACGTCGTGAAACGATAGCGATAAAACGTCGCGCGAATGTAGCGTGGCGATTCGTGTGGGAAGTGATCCTTCGCGAGGAGTTGGCGTACATCTTGCGATCCGTGCAGCAACCGGACAATCAGCCTGCCGAACCACGGATTTTCCCGATAGCTTCCGAGCGCGGCAAACCACATCTGCCAATCGAGTCTTGGCTGGTGCGGCGCGCACCAGCCCGGCGCGCGCATCAGGTCGCCCGGTTTCCATTTGAATTCGTAGGGTAGCCATTCAATTCCGTCGGCGCTGCCTTCGATCACAATTTCGCCGCGTTCCTTGGTCATCACGCGAAAAAGACCATAGCCGTTCACGATCCGAAACGGCTCCAAACGGCCGTAAATTGCGATGAGCGGTCGCGGCCATTCTAAGTGCGGCTTGAAGGCACTAAGAATGAGCCACGCGTTGATTGGGAATGTAACGATAATCACCGCGATCGCAGCGTAGCTGCACAATCGATCCAGTAGCGGCTCCGCTGTGCGAAAGGCGGCGCTGACATTTTTAGCACGCTTGTGAGGCGCTGCCCTCAAGGCGCCGGCTACAGAATCGTCGATCAGCAACAAACACAGCGCGATCGCCAGCAGATTGAAGAAGCAATAGTTGCCGGTGACTGCGATGACGATTTGGAGAAAAATCATCAGCCCGGCGGCAATCAGCCGCGGCCGGCGCGGCGCCCAGATAAAGAAGGGGACGATGATTTCTACGACAAGACAAAACGCGACTGAAAAATGCTTGAACCATTCCGGACTTTTGTCTGCCCACCAAGCGAACACCGTGGGCAACGGTTGCGACCAATAGTGATAATCCAGCGCCGTCAGGTTCCACCAGCAGTCGTCGCCGCTGGTCAGCTTCACCACGCCCGACATCAGCATCAGTTTAAAAAGGAGAAACTTGAGCAGAAAGAGCGCTGGTCGGGACACCGGAGTAGCCGCGTTGGGTGGCCTCAGCAACCACATCAGCTCCCTTGGCCAAAGCCGCCACGGCGCGAGAAAAATCGACAGGAAGCCAATCTCCAACAGCAGGATGTCCCATTGAAAACTGAGAAAAGTTTGTCCGGCGATCGTGAGCGAAAGATAAAAGACAAAAAGGACAACCAGCGAAAGCGCGGGCGCGATTCCCAAAATCAAAAGCAACGAAAGAACAACGCCACCACCGAAAAGAAAATGGAGAAAGCCATTACTCGAATCGAACCAGCACAGCGTGGGTAGCAGCGAGTAAGCGCTCCGGCCGAAGCGTTCATAAACCGCCGGTAAGAATTGATTGAGAGGCGAGACTCCGTTGCTTCCGACAAGGCCGTCTATCTGTACCCAAAGCGATACGAAAGCGATCAAATAAGTGAGCCCCAGCGCACGAAGAAACCAGCGCCGCGCCCAAGAGTAAGTTGGCGGGCGCGCGTCTTTTCCCCATAGCAATCGAGTAAAGGTCGAGCCGAGCCCGCGATGACGAGCGATGCCAACGAGCGGTAGACGGCTTCCGCGGCAAAAAAAACTTCGCCGGCCGGCTCAATGAAAGCCATCGCGCGCTTGAATTGTTCGACTGAAATTTCGGGAAACTGATGCGCTGCCTGCTCATAAGTGGCGTAATCGACTTCACCGGCGGTGATCTCTCGCCAGCGCTCGATCCACAACTTGCAAAAATGACATTCCCCGTCCCAGATCAGGAGCGGTTTCGGCGGCGGATTGGAAACGCGCTGATGTTGAGTTCGCTTCACAGAAATTCAATTTGAAAAGCCGTCATTCTGAGCGGAGCAAAGCGAAGTTGAAGAATCCCGCGGTGTGAGCTTAAGGCGCTTTAACGCGATCCTTCGACTCCGCTCGGGATGACAAGTCATTCTACAAACTCCGCCCACACTGGCGCGTGATCGGATGGTTCCTTGCCTTTGCGCATCTCGCGATCAATCCCCGCTGCAATGCATTTTGTTGCCAGCTTTTCGCTCGCCAGAACTGCGTCAATGCGCAGGCCGCGCTTTTTTTCAAATGCGCGCATCTGATAGTCCCACCAGGTGTAAAGTTCGCCTTCCTTGTGATGGGTCCGCAGCGTGTCGCGCAAGCCGATTTTGCATAATTCCCGAAACGCGGCGCGTTCGCTCTCCGAGGCCATGATGGCTCCGCGCCAGAGGTCGGGATCGTAAACGTCGATGTCTTCCGGCGCGACGTTGAAATCGCCGCACACGATCACATCGAGGGATTTTTCGTTCGCGACGCAATCGCGAAGGCGGCGATACCAATTCAGTTTATATTCGTAGGCGGGCGAACCGACCGCCTGGCCATTGGGCGCGTAAATCGAGAACACGCGCAGGTGGCCGATGGTCGCGGCGATCACGCGCGCTTGCGGATCGACCACTTCGTCGCAAAGCGACGGACGGACATCACGCGGCTCCCTCTTCGCGAGAATCGCCACGCCGTTATACGATTTCTCCCCGTGATAAGCGGAGCGATAACCGACCGCTTGCAAGGCGAGCGCCGGAAATTGGTCGTCCGGGCATTTCGTTTCTTGCAAGCAGACAATGTCGGGCTTGATCGCCTCCAGCCAGTCAAACAATCGATCCTGTCGTTTGCGGAGTGAGTTGATGTTCCACGAGACGATTTTCATTAGCCGCGAGCCGGTAGGGGCGGTTCACTCGAACCGCCTGGGCGATTGCGGTCAATCGCCCCTACCTTTTTGCCTATATTATTCACGTCTCACAATTCCACCTCCACGCCGGGCGCTGGCACAATCACCTCCGAGTCAGGAAGCTCAGCTGCCAAAGTATCCCGCATCCACTCGACCGCTGGTGGGTCGCCATGCACGAGGACAATTTTGCGTGGCGAAATGTTTTTTGCGTATTCGATCAACGCCTCGCGCGTGGCGTGCGCGCTAAACTGGAACTGTTCAATGTTGCAGCGGATGCGCTGGGACGGTTTGTCCGGGTCAAGAGCGACTTCGCCGCCCGTGCCTGCGTCCCGGAGAAGACCGGCAGGCGATTCCGGGTTGGCATAGCCGACAAAAAAGATCGAGTGCTGCGGGTTTTCGATTAGTCGGCGCGCAAAAACATGGGAGAGCGTTTTTGGGATCATCATCCCGCTGGAGAGAACATAAACGCGTCCCGCGCGTAGCGGCGCATCCCGCACCGTTTCATCATTCAAAACGAACGGCGCTACTTCCCTCATGAGTTGCAGGCGCGGCAATTGCCGGCGCGTCATACGCGCGGGGCGATCGTAGATATCGGTCATCTTTGAGCTCAGACCGCCGATGTAAATTGGAAAGTCTCCCGAAAGCTTTCGGGATTCACGACGGAACTTGTAAAGCATCGCCAGCACCTCCTGCGTTTTGCCCAGCGCGAAAACAGGGATGAGGACGCACGCCCCGCGCTCGAAAGCGCCCTCGAGTGCCTCGGCAAGCCTTCGCTCTTCACCGGCGCGCGTCCAGCCCGCAGGTTTTGCGTGATCGCCTCGCGTGCATTCCATGATCAGGACATCGATTTTTTCTTCAGGAAAAATCGCCCCTTCCATGATCGTTTGGTCGTCGAAATTGACGTCTCCGGTGTAAAAAACGGTTTGGCCCTCGGCGCGCAGCAAAATTCCTGTCGAGCCGAGCACATGCCCTGCATCGAAGAACTCAAACGTTAGCCCCGAAAGCGTTCGGGGCTGAGGCGCTCGTTCGCCAGCAATGGAAATGCGCTGGCGCAACGGACACCAACGCCAGCGTTCCGACGCTCTGTCCGTTTCGCGATGTGTGAAAAGAGGATATGACATTTCGCCGATCTCCTCGCGCTGCCGGGTCATCACGTTGACCGAGTTGTGCAAAAGCACATTGCCAATATCAGCCGTGGCCTCCGTCATAAAAACTCGGGCGCTTGGAAAGCGCCGCATCGCAACCGGCAACGTGCCGATGTGATCCTGATGGGCATGCGAAATCAGGATCGCGTCGATCGCCCGGTCGGCGATTGCCTTAAAATGCGGCAGCGCATCCTCCCCGGTGTTCTTTGGATGCATTCCGCAATCGAGAATCAGCCGGTGGCGGCCGATCTCTATGTAATATGAGTTCGCACCAATCTCGGTGCGGCCCGTCAAATTAATGAATTTCAAATGCGGTCGTCAGTGTCTGTTTAACTTTTCTATCAGGGCCGTAAATCTCTGAACAGTCGGTTTCCCGAGCAGTCTAAATATTGATCGCATGAAAGGAGAAACGGAATCGCAGCGCGACCAAAACAGCCACCTCGAGCAGGATATTTGCATCCACATCTTTACTGTCTCCTCCGCCATGGTCGGCGTTTGTCTGACCGTTATTGGATTGATTCGCGTTGTGATCACACTCGGAACTGCGGACACGTTAGCGGACGATTTTCTGGCCGGCGATGCGCTGCTGTTTCTGGTCTCTTGCCTGCTTTCTTACTGGGCGCTTCGCTCGCGAGGTCTGCGCAGAATGCATCGTCTTGAAAGAATCGCAGATGGAATATTTATCATGGCAATGATCGGGATGGTGGTGATTTGTGCGTTGATCACTTATACGATTTCTATTCCGGCCCGGTAGATCGCTGATTAAAGAACCTCTTTGAAAATCCGCATCCAGTTTCCGCGCAGGATTTTTTCGATCTCCTCGTCGCTGAAACCGCGCTCGATGAGTTTGCGGGTCAAATTTCGTGCGTGCGAATGGTTGGTTAGGTCGGGAATGAAATGCGGCGTGGTCAACTTTGCAGCGAGCTCAGTCTGCACCTTCTCGGGCAATTGCTGCAAGAGATACTCGCAAAAATCAAAACCAATCCCGACGCCGTCAATGCCGATGAGATTGATCACGTGCTCGATATGATCGACATAACGATCGATCGTGCTCGTTTTCGGATCTGGAGTAACAAGGATTGCATTTACCCCGACAACACCGCCGCGTTGCCCGATGATCTTGATTTGCTCGTCGCTGATGTTGCGCTCGATGTCATAAAACGTTCGCACGTTAGTGTGCGAAACGATGAGCAGTTTGCTCGTAAGCTCGACAATGTCCTCGAATCCCTTTGGATTGACATGCGCAAGATCGATGAGGATGCCGAGCCGCTCGCATTCGCGCACGACGTCGCGGCCAAAATTCGTCAAGCCATCGCACGGGGAACCGCGTGCCTTGAAAATCCCGCCACTGCCCGCGGCGTTTCGGCGCGCATGCGTCAAACCAACCGATCGCAGCCCGAGCTCGTAAAACGCGCGGAGCAAATTCAAATCTTCGCCTAACGGCTCGACGCCTTCCAACGTGATGACCAGCGCGATTTTGTTCGCGGCGCGAGCTTGCTCGATCTCGGCAAACGTTCTGCAAATCGCGAACCGCTTCGTTTGCTCCACCTCGGCATATAGTCGTGCGACCTGATCGAGCGCAACGCGCAAACCCATTTCCGGCAGATAACGGTCCTCGACGTAAATTGCGACGCCAAGCACGCCGATATCGCCGGCTTCAAATTCTGGCAAAAAATGCGAGACGAGAACGCCAGGCCGATCGCGCTTTTCGTACAAATCGATCAACAGATCGAAGTGAAAATCGACAATCCCACCGGCGTGAAGCCGCTCGATTAGTTCTTCGACGGATTCTTTTGCCTCGATCATGCGTTAGCAGAACAAAACCGCGGATGACGCGGATTGTCACGGATAGATTCTGGGGAGCACAGGCTGCCAGCCTGTTCTTTTCGGCAGCTTGCCGAAAAGCTTTGATGCACACTCAAACTCCCTTGGTTCCCGCGCGGTGTCGTCGGCAGGCTGCCGACGACTGCAGGCTAGCAGCCTGCGTTCCCCAGACTTTACCGCGGGGCGCGTGTGAGAGACATCGCTGCCTATTGCAGCTGCCCACGGTTACGGTTTGTTTGCAACCATTTGCTGCGCGGGGCTGTTCATTTCGAGCTGCGCGCTGACTGTTTGAATTTTTGCGTCTTGCTGTTTGAGGCGCGCCTCGAATTCCTTCCGTTGCTCGCCAATGGCCGCTTGGAACTCCTTCTGTTGCTGCGCGACCACTGACTTTAACTCGATGATGGCCGCTTG
>QHOV01000199.1 GCA_003218885.1 Verrucomicrobiota bacterium
TAGGATTCGAACCTACGACCAATCGGTTAACAGCCGACCGCTCTACCACTGAGCTACGCTGGATCGTTAGTGCTAAAAAAATCGGCGAGATATATCTTCCCCCTCACTCTCAGCCGGCAAGCGCCAATCGGTTAATCCCGACTACAGTCGGGACTCTACCACTGAGCTACGCTGGATCGCTAGATGAAAGAGTGCGGGCGTATATTTTGCGCGGCGATTCTGTTCAGGCAACTGGCAATCGCTAATTGCGCCTGCGCATAAGCGCACCCGATGCCTCAGTTACGAAACTTAAGTACCATGAAAGCGTTGTTTTCAGTCATTCTCGCGTTCGCCGTTTGCGCTGGCAGCGTTGAGGCGGGGCCTGTTCGCACCGCGCGACACGTGGCGATGGACACTGCGATTACGGCGAAGAATGTGGCGCATAGCACCGTGAAGGGCACAAGAAGAGCCGTGCACACGGTAGTCAGTATGTTCACCCCATAAACCGAGGTATTCTTCGGAGTTTGGTCGAGTGTTGTCAAAGCGGACGTGCGCTTTGCGCGCTCAGTGTGACGCAAATCGGCAACCCAAAGTCTGCCGATTACAGTCAATTCATCTGCTGATGAATTTGCGCCCTCACACGGCTACTGTTGAACTCGGCGAACGATTAGATGGAGCACAGTTTCGAACAAAAACTGCTGTAATCTTAGTGGAGGACGAGAGGTGATCTATTGTCGGGCCAATCGCCGAAATAAAAACGCGCCCAGTACGATAAAGAGAACATTGGGAAACCAGACAAGCAGCTCTGGATGCACTTGCGGGTTGCCGCGCAACGTATCGCCAATGATGACAAAGAGAAAATAGGTGGTGGCAACAATCAAACCCATGGCGAACCCAATTGAAGTCTCGCGGCGATGCGCCGTAACACCAAGCGGCACCCCGATTATTGCGAAGGCCACACACGCGAATGGAAATGAAAAGCGATTGTTGATTTCGGTGCGGTTCTTCGAGACTGATGGGCAATGTGCCTTCCACCATGTTAATTCCGTCTCGAATCTTGCGCAGGTTCGACGGGTCTTTCGAGTCGCGCTCCTGGTAACGCGCCTGATACAGGTGCATGAGGATCTGTTTGTTCGCCAAATCAGCTTCGAGCATCCCCGTCCGTGCGAAAGTCACCTTTACCGGCAGCGAATTCTGGTTCAACTCAAACACAGTAATGTTCTCGAGCTTGTTGCCCTCTTTCTTGCCAACGTAAATCTTGCGCCCGGGAAATTGGTCGATCACCTGATCGCTTCCAAAGAGCGCCATTGGATTTCGCGTGGCTAGATCGAAAATGGTGCTCCGCAACTTTTCCTGCGCCGCCGGCGCAACCTGCACGTTGAGCCAGAGACACAGCGCCGCGCAGCTGACCGCGATCACGCCCAGCGGAATGCAGATGCGCGAAATGCTCACACCATTGGAGCGCAGCGCGATCAGTTCGTTGTCCGCCGAGAGCCGTCCGAACACGAGCAAGATCGCGGTCAACAATCCCCAGGGAATTGTGAAAATGAGTGAGAACGGCATCACATACGCGATAAACGTGATCAGGTATTCCACCGGAACATCGTGATTCACCAGCAGCGGAAGTAGTTTCCGGAAAATGTTTCCGACGACGAGAACCAGGCTCAGCACTGCGATTGCAAAGGCCACGTTGACCAGTAACTCGCGGCTAACAAATCGATCGATCAGTTTCACTTTCCGGTGCACACGTTAGCACAAATTGGTAGGGACGCTGGTAAGGCCGGCGCCCTGGGCCGGCCAGACGCCGCAGCGCGCCGTCCCTACCCAAAGCTCAAAAGTTTGCTAACATCAAACACGATGAGTGTTGCCATGTACGATGTCGCGATCATCGGAGGAGGACCGGCCGGCAGCACTGCTGCGGCGCTGCTCGCACTCGCCGGCCGGCGCGTGATCGTCTTCGAACGCGAAAAGTTCCCGCGCTTTCATATCGGCGAATCGTTACTGCCCTTCAGTATGAAGGCGTTTACCCGACTCGGTCTGCACGAAAAATTTTTGCGCGCCGGATTCATGAAAAAATTCGGAGGCGAAATCGTCGGCGCGTGCTCTGAAAGTGGAACCAAGTTTTATTTCAAGGACGGCTATCGCTCGCAAACCGATCACGCTTATCAAGTCACACGCGGTGATTTCGATAAAGTGCTATTGGATCATGCCGTCGAATGCGGCGCGGAAGTTCACGAGGAGACTTCGGTGGACCGGGCCGAGTTCTCAAACGATGAAGTCGAGCTGGGGATCAAATGCAACGGTTCGTTTCATTCGATCCGGGCGCGTTACGTCATCGACGCCAGCGGGCGCACCTCGGTTCTGGGCAGGAAATTCAAAATCAAAAAGACCTACGATCATCTTCAGAAATTGTCGATCTTTGCGCACTACGACGGTGTTTGGCGCGCAGAGGGAATCGACGGCACGCTGACAGTTTTGATCCGTGCCATCGATCGCTGGTTCTGGTTAATTCCACTCAGCGCCGAGCGCACCAGCGTCGGAGTGGTTCTCGACGCTGAAGCTTTTCGCAACTCCAAGCTCCGCGCTGAAGACTTTCTCGAACAAGCGCTGTCGGAACAGCCAATCATCGCAAAACGGATGACAGACGCGCGGCGTGTCTCGCAAGTTTATGTGGAAGCGGATTTTTCCTATCGCAGCGCGCGATTGCACGGCGACCGCTGGTTGCTTGCAGGCGATGCTGCCGGTTTTATCGATCCAATTTTTAGTAGCGGCGTTTTCCTCGCGGTGTTCAGCAGCGAACTATGCGCAGACGTACTAAACGAAGTTCTTGATCATCCACGAAAGGCGCGGCGCCTTTTCGCGGGTTATGAACGCGCAGTTAACCGAGCGATGGATATTTATCTTCGGTTTGTGAAGGCATGGTACACGAAGGAGTTCATCGAAGTTTTCCTCGCGCCGCGCAATATACTCGGGCTCGCGCCGGCAGTGAACGCAGTGCTTGGCGGAAACGTCGGAAACAGTTTCCCCATTCGATGGCGGATGTGGGTATTTTATTTCCTCGTTTGGCTGCAACGCCATCACCCGATTGCTCCGAGGCTCACGCTCGTGCCGGGAAAAGAAGAAGTGTCAGCGCCCATCGAAACGGTACGCGCGGCGCCATGAAAGCACAGGTAGAGGCGATTCACCGAATCGCCCGTACGTTCTTGCCTTTTTCATGGGCGATTAAGGTCAATCGCCCCTACCTAATTTACGGTCTCGCGATTACTGTTTTGTGCGTAACAAGTTGTACAACCATCTCGCGCCATGAATTCTCTGAACCGACTGCTGGATGGCAAACCAAAAGCGGCCAGGTCATGTATCGATCCGCGAAGACCACGCTTATTGGTGACGCGCTCGTCCGGTTTTCCTCCGCCACAGTTGCGCGGTTGGCTCGCGTTGCGCGACCAATTCATTCACGCGCCGGATCAAAAAACGGTGCGATACATCCGCGGCCATGAGGCATTCTTATTCCGGTTTTGAGAGTCGAAGTCCCGAACGCAGAGCTTGCGGCTTTCATCCAGGGGATTAAGCACGACACCGGGAATCGTCGATTGCAGCTACAACATTGGCATCTTTGGGCCGGTTCGTGTTGAATGTGGCTTTATTCATGCGCATCAGCGATTTCATCGCCCGAACCGTCACGCAGCGCCGTGCGCTGGTTTGGTGTGGTGTGGCTCTGCTGACCGTTGCTTGCATCGCGATTCTCGTTACATCGTTGCGACTTGATTCGGAGGTCTTCAACGTTTTGCCCGGCAGCTTTTCATCGGTGCAAGGACTCAAAATCTACGATCGCGATTTTGAGCAAACGCGGGAGCTGACGTTCGCGCTTCTATGCAATCCAAATGACGTCGATAAACTGGAGGAGTTCGCGCCCGTATTTGCGGAACGATTACGACAGCAACCATGGTGCGCGCGCGTGCTCGCGGGTTCGCCCATGGCCACGCCCGAGGGCATTCGCGACCTCCAGGCAATCGCAGTCCCATTACTTCTCAATCTGGAACCGCAAGTTTTCGACGAGACGATGTCGATCTTGCAACCGGAGAAAATTCGCGATCGTCTTCACCGCTTGCGTCAACAGATCGAGGCCGGCTCGCCGCGGCCGGAGTTCGAGCTTTCGTTCGATCCGCTGGGGCTGATTACGCCGGCGCTCAAGCCTTTTGCAGAAAGCACAGTGATTGAACAGGAACAGCCACTCACATCGCCAGATCGCACCATGCGAATCTTTCTGGTGGTGACAAACCAAACGACCGTCAGCGCATTTGAATGCCAGCGTTTGATGCGCCGGGTGAATGAATTTCGTGCGACGGCAATACAAGGATGGGAAGGCGCTCCGTTGCAAATTCTCGTGACCGGTCGCCCGGCCTTTGTGTCGGAAATTTCTCTGAGCATGCGCTACGACGTTGTGGCGACGTTGCTCGGCTCAGTCGTGCTCGTAGGCGCCATTTTCTTTGCGGGCTTTCGCCGATGGCTGCCGTTGGTGGGTATGGCATTTTGTCTTCTTTTATCTTGTCTGGTAGCACTGACAGCCGGGCAGCTTCTTTTCGGGCGACTCAGCATGATCAGCGTCGCCTTCTGCGCGATTCTCGTCGGGCTCGGCGTGGATTTCGCAATTCTCACCATCGGACGCTACCATCAGGCGCGCGCCGACGGAGAACCACATCAGCAGGCCATCGCCACGTCAGTGGCAAAACTCGGACGCGCGATTTTCTTTGGCGCGCTCACGACGGCGGTGGGATTTCTCGCGCTAGTGCTAAGCGGTGCCATGAGCTTTTCCCAACTTGGCGTGCTCATTGCGATCGGCATTTTCGTCGCCGGCCTGTTCATGTGCTCGATTTTGTTTCTGTTTGTCCGCGAACGACACGGAGCAGTTCACCATGATTGGCTTTTTGAGGTCGTGAGAAATTATGTGCGATGGACTGTGCGCAAACCCGCACCCATGCTGATTTCTTCGGGTATAGTTTTGTTGCTGCTGACTGCCATTGGCTTTTCGCCGGTTCCCCCGCTCCAGTTCGAAGCCAGCACACGTTCACTGGAACCGAAAAACATCCGCGCAAGTCGCGCCCTTGAAGCAATCATGAAAAAAATGCCGGTACGTTGGGAACCCGTGTTGGCAATCGTTCACGGAGGCAATCCGCAGGAGCTGCACGACTACTGGCAAAAAATCTCCGCGCATTGGCGGCAGCTCCAGGCAGCCGGCAAAATCAAGAACTTCTCCACCCCGGCGGCGCTTTGTCCGTCACCAAATTGGATGCAAGCAAATCGAGAACGATTGAGCACGATCAATTTCCAAGCAGCACGCCAGGCGCTGGAGCAGACACTGGATGTCGAAGAATTCAGCCGCGATTCGTTCGAGGCAGCATTCACATTGCTTGACGACTTACAACATCTTGCCGATGAAAATGCGCCCCTGCCAAACTGGCAAACCCAATTGCCGGAATCATCGAGTTGGTGGTTTTTAGTGGACCGCTACTTCGGGCGGGACCGATTGCTGACAACTGGATTTGTCACGACCCAGCAGCCGGTCGCGACCCACGCACAAAGCCAGGAACTGGGACGCGATCTGGCTGTGGCCGGGGTGTCGATGATTCTCTCGGGCTGGAGCTACGCGCTCGCCGATCTCCAGCCATGGTCGCATCATCAACTTCTCATAATCAGCGCGCTGATGGCGATCTTCGACATATCGTTGCTGGCCATTTTGTACCGGGATCTTCGTTTGTGGCTCATCCAGGTCATCACACTCGCCTTCGGTATCGGAGCAATGATCGCTTCGATGAAACTGCTGCGCGTCAATCTCAATCTGCTCAATGTGCTCTCGTTCCGTCTTGTGCTGGCCATCGGCGTGGACTACGGGATATATATTGTGCTGGTCTGGCAAAGGACACGTGAAATCGAGCATGATGTTGCCGGCGTGGTGAAGCCGGTTCTACTCGCGGGTTTGACCGCGGTGAGCGGTTTCGGTTCACTCGCTCTTGCGCGCAACCCGGCACTCACCGGTCTTGGTATCGCGTGC
>QHOV01000197.1 GCA_003218885.1 Verrucomicrobiota bacterium
GCCGACGGCGGATTGCGTGACGTTCATGGTGCGCACGATTTTGTTGGAGATGCGGTAGACCTCCTTTTTTTCGTCGAAGGACAAGTCCGGGTCAAATTCCACGTTCAAAGTGGTCGCGAGCATTTCAGCGGCGAGCTCTTCAGCGTATTCGCCGGCAACTTCTTCGGTTTCACCGAAGGAATGATGCTCGGACAAATATCCGTACATGGATTTGTCGCTGGGGAGCGCGAGGCCGATGCTGGCGGCGATGAGGCGGTGCGCTTCCTTGGTGGAATTCTCGCTGATAACCGTGAACGCGACTTGCCCGGGCTTCATGTGCTTCAGCCCTTCGCTGCGGGAAATCAATTTACAGTTGGGAGGAAAAATCGAGGAGACACGCACAATGTTGCACGCCGCAATGCCCGCGTTGCGGAGGGCGAGCTCAAAGCTCGAAAGTCTTTCACGATGTTTACCGACGCCTTTGGTGAGGAAAATTTTCTTCGCAACGAACGCCATGGTGCCGGTTTGCCGTGCCTCCGTGATTAGTCTGGGAGCAAAAAAAATTAGCCGCTGTGGAAAAGTAACAAGAAGGTATTGCAGTGTCAACGCAATTCCGAGCCTGAGAGCGAGAAGCGAGAGAGATTTATGAACGCGAGATGAAAGCCGCGGCGGACAAGCGGCGATCATTCGCCGGCGATGTGACCGAGCATTTTGCCCAGCGGCTTGCACAGCGCCAGAATGTTTCCGAGGTCTTGCGAAGTAAAGTCCGGGCCGGCGCTGTGTGGATTTGTGCCCTTGCGGCTGACCTGAATGACGCCAATAACCTTGCCATCCAACAAAATCGGCGCACTGACCATCTTCTGGATCGCTCCGGCGGCACCGGAAGCGACTTTCACGCTTTCGAAAACCGTGGCATGCCGCGTGGCAGCGAAATTATTTTCGATCTCGGGGCGGCTCTCGCGGGCGGTCCGCGCGGCGAGCGCCGAGTTACTCGAAAGCGGAACAAAGCCAACGTTTTTCAACGCCTCTGGAACCAGAAAGTGGAGATGGTGCCAGCGCGTGGAAACGGCGAGGATGGCTACTTCATCGTGTTTGACACCCAGGTTTTTGGCGATTTTTTCCGCCACAACAGAAAGAGAAACGCCCGGTGCGCCCTCTGTTTCCGTGCCGAGGGCGTTGGCGATGCGTTCCATCTCCGACACCAGATTCTGGGTTTTGCTCATGGCACTGTGGGGGGAATCTTACAGCCGAGGCCGGGAGAGGTGTGGCCCAGCAAATCCCATCCATCAGGAGCTAGTTTCCGGTACTTTTGCCGCAGCAGCAAGAAAATTTCGAATTGTTTGTGCTTGCTGAAAGAACAGTCCAACTTGCATAGCCGCAATCATGTACCTATACTAATTTTGCCGCGGTTCTCAACGCTCCTTCCGAGTCATGCAGCGTGATCCGGCTGGGACTTACGCGGCGGAGAGGGCATGTCTTCGACGGCAACCCGGCCTGACACAAGTTATCTCTTCAGAAAGCTGCATTCCTTCACCGGCATTCTTCCTGTTGGCGCATTCCTGGCGGAACATTTTTGGTCCAACAGCGCCGCGCTGGTGAGTGCGGAGAAATACAACACGGTATCGCAGGAATTGCAGACGATTCCGTTCCGGCTGATCGTGGAATGGGGAGCAATTTTTCTGCCGATGCTGTTTCATGGCGGATATGGGATTTACATTTGGCTGCGGGGAAAATCAAATGTCTCCGCGTATCCGTGGGTGGGGAATTGGCTGTACGCGACGCAGCGATACATGGGACTGATCGCGTTTGCTTACATTGGCTGGCATCTTTACACCGAGCGCTGGCTGACGCATGGCAGATCGACGTATGCGAACGTGGCCGCGGACATGCGGAATCCGTGGTACCTGGCGTTTTTTGTGGTTGGCGTGCTCGCGTCTTCATTCCATCTCGGCGTGGGCCTCTGGAATTTTCTGTGCAAATGGGGACTCGCGGCTACCGTTAAAGCGCAGCAGGCGGCAGGACGTTTGGGCGCGCTAGTAGGAGTGGCTTTCAGCGTCGTGGGAATTCTCATCATCATCAGCTTCCGGTACGACTGGCATCCCTTCTCAGTGTACCTGCCAAACAAATGAGACAGCCCAAAATCATCGTGGTCGGCGGTGGTCTGGCCGGACTGATGGCGACCATCCGCGTTGCGGAAGCGGGAATCCCGGTGGATTTGTTTTCGATCGTGCCGGTGAAGCGTTCGCATTCGGTTTGCGCGCAGGGCGGCATCAACGCGGCGAAAAATCAGAAGGGCGAAGGAGATACGATCGATAAACATTTTGACGACACGATTTATGGCGGGGATTTCCTGGCGAATCAGCCGCTGGTGAAACGGATGTGCGAGGCGGCGCCGGGAATTATTGATTTGCTCGATCGCATGGGCGTGATGTTCAATCGCACGCCGGAAGGATTGCTGGACTATCGGCGGTTTGGCGGAACGCTGTATCACCGCACGGCGTTTGCGGGCGCGACTACGGGACAGCAATTGCTTTATGCGCTGGACGAACAAGTGCGGCGGCACGAGGCGGAAGGCAAAGTTAAAAAGCTTGAAGGATCGACGTTTCTTTCCGCGGTAATCGACGAAGGTGGCGTGTGCCGCGGCATTTGCGCGATGGATCTGCGTACAATGGAAGTGAAAACATTCGCCGCGGACGCGGTGATTTTTGCCACTGGGGGAAACGGAGCCATCTTCGGACGCTCGACGAATTCCGTGGTGTGCACGGGTTCCGCGCAGGCCGCGCTTTTTCAGCAGGGCGTGGATTACGCGAACGGCGAATTCATCCAGGTACATCCGACGGCGATCCCCGGCGAGGACAAGCTGCGGCTGATGAGCGAATCGGCTCGCGGCGAGGGCGGGCGCGTGTGGGTGCCCAGGAATCCCGCGGAAAAGCGCGCGCCGAAAAGCATTCCGGAGGCGGAACGATTTTACTTTCTAGAAGAATGGTATCCGAAGTATGGGAATTTGGTTCCGCGCGATATTGCGACGCGGGCGATTCACCGCATCGTGTATCAGGAAAAATTGGGAATTGACGGGCAGCCGGCGGTTTATTTGGATGTGACACACATTC
>QHOV01000108.1 GCA_003218885.1 Verrucomicrobiota bacterium
TACGTTTATTACAATCACGCGGCGCATGTGAACCGGGGAATCAGTTGTTTCAGTTGCCACGGTCCGGTTAATCGCATGCCGGTGGTGTATCAAGCCAAGCCGCATAGCATGGCCTGGTGCCTGGAGTGCCATCGGCATCCCGAGAATTTTTTGCGGCCCGAAGATCAGGTCTTCAATCTCGATTGGAAACCGGAGGACGTGAAGCCGGTGGAGTTTGTCGCGAAATACGGTCAGCCAAGCGATGCGCGTGAGGATTTTTCGAAGAAGAAAAAACTTACCCAAACCCAGATCGGCCAGACGTTGAAAGAGCGGTGGAACATTACTCCGCCACAAAATTGTCAGGGGTGCCACCGATGAAACGCGTCTTCCAGCATCCACCAGAGCCATTAACCGGAAAGCACTACTGGCGCGGTCTGGGGGAGTTGAGCGATACGCCAGAATTTCGCCAATGGTTGGAGCATGAATTCCCCCAGGGCGCAGCAGAGCTGAACGGCGACGAATGGTCGCGCCGCGACTTTTTGAAGTTAATGGGAGCGTCAATGACGCTGGCAGGAATTGGCCTGACGAGTTGTCGCCGTCCGGAAATGCATCTGGTTCCCTTTACCAAGAGCGTGGAGTGGACGATTCCCGGAAAATTTCTCTACTACGCCACGGCGATGCCACGACGCACCGGAGCAATTCCGCTGATCGCGACGACCGTAGACGGGCGCCCGATCAAATTGGAAGGTAATCCGTTGCATCCGGCGAGCGGCGGCGCGACCGACACCTTTGTTCAGGCGTCGATTCTCGATCTATACGATCCGTCGCGCTCGCAACGCTTCGTTCGCAAAGGGAAAACGAGTAACCGCGCCGAGTTTGAGAGCTACGTTGGAACGCTCCGCAACGCTCTTACTAATCAGCATGGAGACGGTCTTGCCTTCCTCGTTGGTGAAACGCATTCGCCTACACGCGAACGATTGCGCGCTGAACTGGAAAAGAGTTTTTCGAGCATGCGCTGGTGCGTTTACGAACCGCTCCTGAGTCAGGAGGCGGCAACTGCTGCGCAAAACGCGTTCGGGGCCGGCGCGCGGCTGATCCCGAATTTGGATCGCGCGGATGTAATCCTCGTTTTGGACAGCGACTTTCTCGATTGCGGGCAGGGTGATCTCGGATCGGTGCGCGCATTCACCTCGCGGCGAAGAGTGAATTCTTCGAAAGACAGCATGAACCGGCTGTATGTGGTCGAGAATCGCTTCACGCTCACCGGTGCAATGGCGGACCACCGGCTCCGTTGTCCCGCCAGCCAAATCGCCGCGTTCACCCATGCGCTTGCGCAAAAAATTCTCGGCGGCACAAATGACGCCGGCCTGGGGGCAATCGTTGGAAATGTACAAACTTCGGCAGGCGGATCGAGCTTCGATGAGCAATGGCTCAGCGAGGCGGCAAATGATCTTCTCGCAAAACCAGGCGCAAGTTTGGTGCTGACCGGTCCCAATCAACCGATCGCAGTACAATTGCTCGTTTACGCTATCAACGCTGCGTTGAAAAATATCGGCCAGACGTTGCTGGTCCGGCAGGTTCCGCAGAATCCGCACACGATCGACATCTCACAACTCGCCGCAGACATAAACGACGGGCACGTCAAGCAACTGTTCATTCTCGGCGGTGATCCGGTTTACAATGCGAAGCGGGGCTTGGCGCAGGACCGGCAGACGAACCTGCCGCTTGACTGGGCTGACCTGCAAAAGAAGGTTCCGGAGGTCGTGCGACTCGGTTATCACGAGGACGCCACATCGGCGCTCAGCCACTGGCACATTCCGCTCGCGCATTATCTGGAATCGTGGGGGGACGCGCTCACATCCGGCGGTGATTACTTGTCGCTTCAACCAATGATCCTCCCGCTCTTCGGCGGACTTTCGGAAATTGAACTGCTCAACGCGCTGCTCGGCGGCCCTAAAACCGAAGGGCCCGAACTCGTGCAGGAAACTTTTCGAGCCACCAATCCGCCGGGCGATTTTCAAAGCGCATGGTCCCGCTTCCTTCACGACGGCTCTGCTTCGCACGTTCAACCGCGCGATCAGACGACCGCACTCAATGCAAACGCAATTAGGTCGCTGCCCTCAAGTTCGTGGACGTCGCCGCCAGCGCCAACGGCAGATTCGCCGGAGATTGTGTTAACAGCCAGTTATGAGATGGATGATGGCCGCTATGCCAATAACGGCTGGCTCCAGGAACTTCCCGACCCAATCACGAAACTCACCTGGGACAACGCGGCGATGCTGAGTCCTGCTTATGCAAAAAAGCTCGGTGTGCACACCGGCGATCTTGTGCAGATCACGATCACAGAAAAAGGCGTGGCTATGGAGCCAATCAAACGCGAGCTGGTCATCGCGGCACTCGTCTCGCCCGGTCACGTCGACAATTCGATCACAATCCCACTGGGTTACGGGCGAAAGATGCCACAGTTCTATGGGTTGCCGTATGCGGGTGGGGCATTGAAAGAAAGAGCGGGCATCGCGGAGCAATCCGGCTTCAATGGTTACTTCTTGCGTACAGCGGCAAATCCGCATTTCGCCGTCGTTGGTGGGAAGGGAATTGAGAGTGTGAAGGTGAGCAAAGTCGGTCGCACTTATCCGTTCTCGATCACGCAGGAACAGTTCAGCATCGAAGGCCGCGGTCTAGTGCGGGAAGCAACGCTCGAAAGCTATCGCGCAAACAATGAGTTCGCGAAGAAAATTCCGGGCGAAGACGAACTGCCGCATCCGCCACCGAGTATTTATTCACACCCGCCTCTGGACGCGCCGCAGCAGTGGGGAATGTCGATCGACCTGAATGTTTGCACCGGGTGCAGCGCGTGTGTCGTCGCTTGCCAGGCCGAGAACAACGTCCCTGTCGTCGGTAAGTTACAGGTGGCGCATGGCCGCATCATGCACTGGCTTCGTATCGACCGCTATTACGCAAGCAGAAAACCATTCAACCAGGATCGTGGTGATTGGCCGGAGAACCCGGAAGTGGTCCATCAACCAATGCCCTGCCAGCATTGCGAAAACGCGCCGTGCGAGACCGTTTGCCCCGTGAACGCGACGGTCCACAGCGAGGACGGTCTCAATGTTATGGCGTACAATCGCTGCGTCGGCACGCGGTATTGCTCCAATAACTGTCCATTCAAGGTACGCCGGTTCAATTATTTCGATTACAATCAGCGGCCAGTCGGCAAAAGGAATATCAAAGGCGCATTCAGCATCTACGAAGAATATTTCGCGCCGCTCACCACCAAGGGCGCGCCGGACATCATCAAGATGCAGAAAAATCCCAACGTCACTGTGCGGATGCGCGGCGTGATGGAGAAATGCACCTTCTGCGTGCAACGCATTGAGGAAGCGAAAATTGCGGCAATCGCCCGCGCAGGCGCTTCTGCCGATAAGCGGATACCGCGCGATTCGTTTACCACGGCGTGCGCGCAAGCCTGCCCCACGGGCGCGATTGTTTTTGGCGATATCAAGGATCCGGAAAGTCGCGTGTCAAAATTGAAACAGCAGGACCGCAATTATCGGCTGCTCGATTACTTGAACATCGGCGCGCGCACCAGCTATCTCGCGCGCATCCGCAATCCGAATCCGAAAATGCCGGACGCGGAGAACATCGGAGTCGCAAGTTTGCTGGAGAAATCACCAGAATGAGACGTTGACCATGGACGGAGCACCAGCAGCGCCGGAAACGATTCAAGAAGCGGAGCAGCAGATCGCGCGCGCGCCGCTTGTTCTGAACCGGCGCAATTTGAGTTGGCTGACGGAGCGCATTTCGGGTGTGGTGGAACAACCGGCGCCGCGTTGGTGGTGGGTGGCGTTTACGATCACTGCAAGCGCGGCGACGTTCGGGCTCTTTTGTCTTGGCTATCAAATCTCCACGGGTGTCGGCACTTGGGGAAACAACATCCCGGTTGGCTGGGCCTGGGACATCACCAACTTCGTTTTTTGGATCGGTATCGGACATGCAGGGACACTGATCTCTGCCATCTTGTTTTTGCTTCGGCAAAAATGGCGTACGTCGATCAACCGCTCGGCGGAGGCGATGACGCTCTTTGCCGTCATTTGCGCCGCGATTTTCCCAGGCGTGCACGTGGGGCGCGTCTGGATGGCGTGGTATCTTGCGCCGATTCCTAACAACTGGGCGATCTGGCCAAACTTCCGGAGCGCGCTGATGTGGGACGTGTTTGCGGTCTCGACCTATTTCACGGTCTCGGTCTTATTTTGGTATACCGGTTTAGTTCCGGACTTGGCGACCTTGCGCGACCGGGCAACCACAAAGATCAGGAAGTTCCTTTTTGGAATCTTCGCCCTTGGCTGGCGTGGCTCGAATCGGCACTGGCGTCATTACGAGATGGCGTATCTGCTTTTGGCCGGTCTTTCGACGCCGCTGGTCCTCTCGGTGCACAGCGTGGTATCGTTCGACTTCGCAACGTCGGTCTTGCCGACGTGGCACAGCACAATCTTTCCGCCTTACTTTGTGGCAGGCGCGATCTTTGGCGGGTTCGCTATGGTGTTAACGCTGCTGTTGCCGTGCCGCGCCATGTTTAAGCTGCACGATGTCATCACGCCGCAGCACATCGACAAAATGGCGAAGATCATTTTGCTGACCGGCTCGTTCGTCGGCTACGCCTACATGATGGAATTTTTCATCGCGTGGTACAGCGGCAATTCCTACGAGCGGTTCGCGTTTTGGAACCGCATCTTTGGACCTTACTGGTGGTATTGGTGGGTTGGCATGTTGTTCTGCAACGTGCTTTCGCCGCAGCTCTTTTGGTTCCGCTGGTGCCGTTACAACGTTTACGTCGTTTATTTCGTCTGCATGTGCGTCAACGCTGGCATGTGGTTTGAACGCTTCATCATTATCGTCGGCGGATTGCATCGTGATTTTATCCCGTCGTCGTGGGGCCTGTTTATCCCGACCTGGGTGGACATCTGGACGTACATCGGCACGCTCGGAATCTTCACTTCGCTCTTTCTGCTCTTCGTTCGGTTTCTGCCGATGATCGCAATGTCGGAAGTGAAGACTGCCGTGCCGGAAGCGGATGTGCATTACGCCACGCCTCCCGAGATTCAATCTGTATCGACTGGCGGAAAGGAGCGCACACGATGATGCGGACACCTGCCGGTCACAAAGTTTACGCCATGGCTGCAGAGTATCCGAGCGCCGCCGCCCTGTGCGAAGCAGCCAAACGTGTCCGCGACGCAGGATTCAGACGCTGGGATGTTTTTTCGCCATTCCCCATCCACGGAATGGACGAAGCGATGGGGCTGGGCAAATCGTGGTTGAGCGGCTGGGTTTTGTTCGGTGGAGTTTCGGGTCTGCTTACTGCTGCCTTGGTCGAATTTGGCCCCTCGTGGTTCCTCTATCGGCTCGATGTGCATGGTAAGCCGTGGAATTTTTGGACCGTCCCAGCGTTTTTCCCGATCATGTTCGAGCTGACGGTGCTCTTCGGCGCGTTCGCCGCATTCTTTGCATGGCAGGGAATGAACGGTCTGCCGCGCTGGTATCATCCCCTGTTCAACTGGGAACGATTTAGTCGCGTCACCAACGACGGATTTTTCCTGGCCATTGAAGCGCGCGATCCGCGATTTACCGAGAACGGCGTCCGCGAATTGCTGGAACAAACAGGCGGGCAACACATCACCATCGTTCACGAGGACTAAACATGTTGCGTGGATTTCTTGTGATTTTTGTTTTGTGCACGATCGCGATCATCGCGGTGTTTGGGTTTCGTGGACAAATCAGCACCCAGCCGCCGCTGGAGGTTTTTCCAGATATGGTGCGCCAGATGAAGGTGCGCGCGCAGGCGCCTCTCGATTTCTTCGCAGATGGACGCGGCCCGCGGCTACCGGTCGCCGGTACCGTTCCAATTGGCTACGAAATGCCGAAGCCGGAGACGCCCGAGACGGAGGCAGCCACAGTCGGTCCCTGGTCGCATCCACATGCCAGTTTCAGCGTCGGCACTGATTACTACAACACGGGCAAGATGGGAGACCACTGGGGAACTGGTATTCCGCTGGAGGTGACGCGCGAATTGATGGAGCGCGGCCAACAACGTTTCAACATCACCTGCGCGATGTGCCACGGCGCCGCCGCTGCTGGCAACGGCATCACTAAACAATACGGCTTGGCGACTGTGGTTTCGCTGCAGGATGAACGCCTCCGCAAAATGTCGGACGGCGAAATTTTCAACACGATCACCAACGGGAAAAACACCATGATGGCTTACGGGCCGAGCATCATCGTGGCGGATCGCTGGGCGATCATTGCTTATCTGCGTGCTTTGCAGCGCAGTCAAAACGCAGCGACTGCCGATGTGCCGCCGGAACATCGCGCCGATTTGGACAAACCGGCCGAGAACAAACAGGCCGAGGCTAAACCCGCAGCAAAGCAGGAGCCGGCGAAGAAATGAGCGAACGTTCACATACAGTCCCGGCACCGGAAGGCGAATATTTCGAAAGCAGTCGCTTCGCCGGGCTTTCGCTTCTTCTTGGATCAGTTGCCCTCGTCGCACTGGTACTCTGCGCCGTCGGAGCGATCGTGAATCCGCATCAGTTTAGTTATTCCTGGCTGTTTGCGTTTGCGTTTTTCTTCACGCTTTGCGCCGGCTGCTTTTTCTGGACAATCGTCCATCACGCGACCGATGCGGATTGGTCCGTCGTGGTGCGCCGGCAGTTGGAGAACATCGCCGCGTTGTTGACGGTCCTGGCGCTACTTTTTGTGCCAATCCTTCTTCTCCGCCACCATCTTTATGCATGGATGGATATTCCGCCCGGGCACGAGGCTTCGCTCGATTCCAAACGCGCTTATCTCAACTGGCAATTCTTTCTCGTGCGCGCAATTGTGTTCCTCGGCTTCTTTGCATTTGCCGCACTCGCTTTGCGCCGGTTCTCCGCCCGGCAGGACAAGGACGGCAATCCGCGTTTCACCATCGGGATGCGCAAGGTGTCATTTATCAGTCTGCCGATGTTTGCGCTTTGTCTGACGTTCGGCGCGTTCGATTGGTTAATGAGCCTGAACTACAGCTGGTTTTCAACGATGTTTGGCGTGTACATCTTCGCAGGCGCAGCCGGCAGCTCGATGTCGCTCCTTGTGCTGGTGATCACAGCTTTGCGCCAAGCCGGTTACCTCAAGGACGTCGTTACCGTCGAGCATTATCACATCATGGGGAAATGGATGCTGGCCTTCTGCGTATTCTGGGCCTACATCGGCTTCGGCCAGTACATGCTCATCTGGTATGCAAACATTCCGGAAGAGACGCAATTTTTTATCACCAGAAACACTGAGTCGTGGTGGGCGCTGAGCATGCTGTTGGTGATTGGCCGATTCTTCATAGCGTTCCCAATTTTGCTGTTGCGCTCGATCAAGAAGCATCCGCACCAGCTGTGCATCGTCGCGGGATGGATTGTCTGCATGCAGATGCTCGACATGTACCTCGTCGTGTTGCCCGCGTTACATGGCACCGGCGTCCATGCCAGCATCTGGGATTTGCTGTCGGTCATCGCCATGGGCGCGACGCTCGGTTTCGTCTATCTGCGACTGGTGCCCAGGACCTCGTTGTTTCCTGTCCGCGATCCGCGCCTGATCGAATCCCTGAAAACAGTCAACTGAAATGGCCGAGCCCGAATCTCTTCGCCACATTGCACGTTCGCCTGCCCCGCTGTCCACATGGTTAGGCGTAGTGCTTCTCTTCGCTTTGTTCGGCGTGATCGTGCTCGCAATAATTGGACCGTCACCGCGGGGAAGTGATTACGAAGAGACACGTGCGAAAAAGCGCATAGAAAACCTGAAAACGTCCCGCGAAGACGCAGATAAGGCGCTAAATAGTTATGCTTGGATCGACAAAAATAAAGGCCTTGTTCGCATCCCGATCGGTCGCGCCATGGAAGTGACGATTGAGCAGTTAGCCCAGCAAAAACCCGCCGCGGCGGGACCAATCGCCACGCCGGAAACGCAGGCTGCTTCGCCCGCGCCAGCCGGTTCTCCGAAACCGAGCGCGACGCAACCCGCTGCATCGCCTTCACCCGCAGCTCAATCGTCGCCTCCCGCTTCCGCTTCACTCGCCCCGGCCAAAACTCCATGAACGCCACCGAAATTCCATTAAAAGAACCAGCGATCTCTGCTGTCGCAGGAGACACCGAGCAGTTGGAGCGCGCGTACATCGACGCGTCAACGCGCGTGCCAGTGCTGATGTTTTATACGTCGGCGATGGCGTGGCTAATCCTCGGTACGCTGCTGGCCGGTTTCGTTTCATTCAAGTTGCACTCACCTGATTTGCTCTCGGACATCAGCTTTCTGACATGGGGGCGTGTGCGCCCCGCTCACATGAACGTGATGGTTTACGGCTGGGCGTCCATGGCTGGAATGGGCACCGCGATTTGGTTGATGGCGCGATTGTGCCGGACGGTGCTGCGATATCCGCTGTTGCTCGTTGCGGGCGCTTGCTTTTGGAATTTGGGCGTCCTGCTGGGCGTCAGCGGAATTCTTCTCGGCGACAGCACCGGGTATCAATGGCTCGAATTTCCGGGCTACGCGGCGATCATTCTGTTTGTCGCTTACACGCTCGTTGCCTCCTGGGCTGTGCTCATGTTTCGCTATCGACGCGGCGAACAAATTTATATTACGCAATGGTATTTGCTCGGCGCGTTCCTCTGGTTCCCGTGGCTGTACGCGGCTGGGCAGATGATGCTCTTCGTCGTGCCGGTGCAGGGCGTGTTGCAATCGGCGGTCGGCTGGTGGTATGCAAATAATCTACTCTTTCTGTGGTTCGGCGCCATTGCCCTCGGCACGGCGTACTACATGATTCCCAAGGTAATCGGCCGCCCGGTGTACAGTTATCATCTGGCGACAATCGGTTTTTGGACCTACGCGCTTTTCTCGAGCTGGACCGGAATGCAGCGGCTCGTCGATGGGCCGTTTCCGGCGTGGATGATCACCGCCAGCATCGCCGCGACCATCCTGACGATGATTCCCGTCGCTACCGTCGGCCTGAACCACCACATGACCATGCAGGGTTATTTTCCGCTGATGCGCTACAGCCCGACGCTGCGGTTCACCGTGTTCGGTGCGATGTCTTACACGGTCTTTAGCGTAATTGGCGTGTTGATTTCGCTGCGCTCGGTCGCGCGCTACGTCAACTTCACACAGACCGGCATCGCTTACTCCCATCTCGGTCTTTACGCATTTTTCACCATGGTAATTTTCGGTTCGATGTACTACATCGTGCCGCGATTGGTGGGCCGCGAATGGCGTTACGCGTCGCTAATCAAACTGCATTTCTGGGCATCGGCTTATGGGATCGGTTTGATGACGCTGATGCTGCTCGCCGGCGGCTTTCTCCAAGGCGCAGATATGGAGAATCCTACGCTCGCGTTCAGCGAGAGCGTAGAAACGGTGCTGCCGTATCTCCGAGGACGCAGCCTCGCCGGGATTCTGCTCACCGCGTCACATTTCATTTTCGCGTATCACTTT
>QHOV01000109.1:0-1061 GCA_003218885.1 Verrucomicrobiota bacterium
TTGAAGCGAAACATCGCAGGTAAACAATGCGCAAATATCTATTCGCGGTCATCTTGGGTGAATGGCAGTTTTCCTTCCTGCAGCCGAGCTCCTAATCCCGCGAACATGAATCTTTCCGCAAAACCTTCGCGTCGCCCTTTTGCCAAGCCCGCGTCAAAGTCGAACCGGCAGGTGGATGCTGCGGCAATTCCTTCGTCGGCGGCAGAGTTGCTCTGCGCTGGCGCGGTGTTTCTTGCTGCGCTCCTTCTTTTTAGCTGGACACTCGCTCCGACGGTCACTCTGACCGACAGCGGCGAATTGATTCTGGTTGCTCAAGGGCTCGGTGTGGCGCATCCTCCGGGCTTTCCTCTCTGGGTCATTCTCGCCCATCTCGCATCGCTCGTGCCTTTGGGAAACGTTGCGGTGCGGATCAATTTTTCGTCTGCCTTTTTCGCCGCGCTCGCTTGCGCGATGCTCACCCTTGTTGTGGCGGAGTTAATGATCACGGCCGCATATCTCCCTGCGCGGAAGGGAGGCGCGCAACAGAGAAAAAGGGCCGAAGATTCGCGCATTGACCGCCTTTTGGTGTTCGCCCCTGCGCTCGGCGCGGGGTTGCTCATGGCGTTCTCGCGCACGCTCTGGTCGTATGCGACGATCGCCGAGGTCTATACTCTTAACACGCTGCTTATCCTCATTGTCTTTTTTCTGATGCTTCGGTGGCGGCGGCGCATCATTGCGGACCGAAGGGAAAAACGGGGGCCGGTTACCATCCACGACTCCTGGCTTTACGCCGCGGCCGCGGCGTTTGGCTTGGCGTTGGGCGTCCATCACGTCACAGTGGGACTGACGCTTCCGGCTGTAGCGGTTGTCGTTTACAGGACTGAAGGCCTGAGATTTTTTACGAGTCGCCGGCTGGTATACGCCGCGCTGATTTCGATTGCGGCTATGGTCGCTGTATATGCCTATTTGCCGTTTGCGGCGTCGCGCTCACCTCTCATCAACTGGGGCAATCCGCGTTCGCTGCAAGAAATCTGGTGGCACATCACCGGCAGACAATATCGGGTGTTCCTCTCGTTTACTCC
>QHOV01000109.1:1162-18414 GCA_003218885.1 Verrucomicrobiota bacterium
GGACAAATACGCGTACTACCTGCCGGTATTTATCTCCATCGCGATCGGTGCCGGATTCGGAACCCGTTGGTTGATCCAGATTGCTGTGAAGTCCATGTCCTTCGGAACATCGTACTGTGTCGCCGCGATTGCTGTTCTGCTCACATCTGCGACGGCGTTCGCGGGGAACTGGCCGTTCAACAATCGCAGGCACTACTTTATCGCAAACGATTATGTTGAAAATCTGCTGAGCACGATCGAGCCGAATGGCCTCTTGCTCACACAAGACTGGCAGGTCGTGTCGCCCATGTTCTATGCACAGGAAGTGGAGCGACGCCGGCCCGACGTCAAAGTTGTCGACATTAATCTGCTGCGTCGTTCGTGGTATTTCGATTATCTAAGACACGCCTATCCTAGCTTGATCGAGCGGTCACGCGAGAAGATTGACACATATCTTGAGGACCTCAAAGAATGGGAGCATGATCCCGGGGCTTTCGCCCGGAGTCAGCCGCTAACTCAAAAGATTAGCGTGGCTTTTTCGGAAATGGTTCGGTCAATCGTGACGAACGAAATCAGGTTCGCGCCAGTTTACATAACGAATGAGCTGCTCGCCGCCAATCAAACGAACAGTTATCTGACCCAATGGATCCCTCAAACATATCAACTTGTTCCGCAAGGCCTCATTTTTAACCTCGCGACTGACCAGAGTTTTCACGATTCGCCAGACCCACACCTCCAGACCCGCGGTCTGGCTGATGGGACGGCGCGATTCGAGAAAGATGACGTCGTTAACCTAAAGGTGTTGCCCACGTATACCAGCATGCTGGTCAATCGCGGACGTTACTTCGCTTTGTTCAATCAGCACGAGCGCGCCATTATTGCCTTCAAAGAGGCGCTCACACTCGATCCCAACCTCGTTGCGGCGCGAGAGGGCCTTGCGCAAAGCACAGCGAAACTGCCAAGCCCTTAGTAGCCTATTAAGAATTAGACCGCCACGTTTGCTCATTCCTTTCTTGCCAGTTGGGCGGATTGCTTCTAAACGGGCAGGATGAAAATGACGTCTCGTGTTCTTGTAGTTTTCTTTTGTCTTGGGATCGCGGCGCAGGCTGCCGATCAGCTAATCGTGCTGAAAGCGGCGCGACTCTTTGACGGTAAGTCGAACGCGTTCGTGCAAAACGCCGTGGTGATCGTGCAGGGCGATAAGATCGTCGATGCGGGAAGCAATTTGCCGATCCCGAGCGGCGCGGAGATCATCGATCTGGGCGATGCAACGCTTTCGCCTGGTTTCATGGATGCGCACACGCATTTGACGGCCGATTTCTCTGGTAATTACAACGAGCGCCGACTGCAGCAACTTGATCTGAACGTGTCCGAACAGGCGATCCGAGCGACGGCATTTGCCCGCGCGACCGTCGAAGCGGGTTTCACCACGGTACGCGATTTGGGCAGTCGTTTCGTCGCCAGCCACGAATTCGTCGATGTTGCACTGCGCAATACGATCAACAAGGGCGTAATCGTCGGGCCACGTATGCTGGTTGCGACGAAAGGAATCGGCGCCACCGGCGGTCACTTCGATCCGACCAACGGGTTCCGCGATTTCCTTTTTGGGCGCGAATCGGATTACACCGACGGGATCGCGAATGGCCCCGACGAAATCCGGAAGGCGGTGCGGTTTGAGGTAAAAAACGGCGCGGATGTCATTAAGGCCGCAGTTTCTGGCGGCGTGCTTTCACTTGGGGACGAAGTGGATACGCCGCAATTGACGCCGCCGGAAATGGCGGCCTTGGTCGATGAATCGCATCGGCTGCGCAAGAAAGTGGCCGTGCATTGCCACGGCGACCAGGCCGCGCGCGAGGCGATCGAGGCGGGCGTCGATTCGATTGAGCACGGTTCGTTTATGAAACCGGAAACACTTACGATGATGAAAAAGAAGGGAACTTTCCTCACCCCAACGCTAATGGCCTCGGAGTGGATCATGGGCAAGCTCGACAATTACCCGCCGGCATTGCAGGCGAAGGCGAAAGCGGCGACAGCGGCTCGCTCCGAAATGTTCCGCAACGCGCTGAAGATAGGCGTCAAGATTTCATTTGGAACGGACGCAGCGGTCTATCCACATGGGCAAAACGCGAAAGAATTCAAGTTAATGGTCGATCTCGGGATGAGTGCGATCGACGCATTGAAATCTGCAACGGCAAACGACGCCGAGCTTCTCGGCATCGCGCAAAAAGTTGGGACTCTAGAAAAAGGAAAACTGGCTGATGTCATTGCGATGCCGGGCGATCCGACTTCTGACATCACTGCAACCGAGCGCGTCACGTTCGTGATGAAAGAAGGTAAAATCATTCGGCAAGGCCCGCGCACCCCGCAGGGGACGGTCGAATGGACGAGGTCGCCAGATGTCTCAGATCCGGTGGATTAACGTTGCGATTTGTTGACGCAAGGCTTTGACAAGCCGGAGATAGCCGCTAGGTTCCAGTCCCCAGCTCGCTGGATTTGAGCGGGGACAACCTTTTAAGCAGGAGCCTGGTTTGCTATCGCAAGTGACTGGGCATTTGAACTGCACAGGAAATGCAAAGAAATCGAAGCAAACGTTATCGCGCAGCCACACAGCACGTGGACCGGAGCAAGACTTACAATCTTGCCGACGCTGTCTCAACGCTGAAGAAGTTTCCGCCGACCAAGTTTGATCAGACCGTGACGGTTTCGTTCCGGCTGGGGGTCGATCCGAAACAATCCGATCAGATGGTGCGCGGGACCTGCCCGCTTCCGCATGGCAGCGGCAAACAGGTGCGGGTGCTTGTTTTCGCGGAGGGTGAGGCGGCGAAGGCTGCAAAGGAAGCTGGCGCGGAATTTGTTGGCATGAAAGATCTGATTCAGAAGTGCCAGGAAGGTTTTCAGGATTTTGATGTGGCGGTTGCTACACCTGCGGCAATGGCTGAAGTTCGAAGGCTAGGGAAGGTGCTCGGACCGCGCGGATTAATGCCGAATCCCAGAACCGGAACGGTGACCGACGACACTGCGAAAGCAGTGCAGGAGGTAAAGGCGGGCCGGGTCGAATTTAAGCTGGACAAGAACGGCAACGTGGCGGTCCCGGTTGGAAAATTTTCGTTCGAGGAAAAAGCCTTGGTGGAAAATGGGAATGCAGTGATCGAAGCCGTTGTGCGGGCTCGTCCGGCGACAGCCAAAGGCCGCTACCTTGAAGGCATGACGATCAGTGCGACGATGTCCCCGGGAGTCCACATCGATCCAGGGCCGTATTTGAGCGGCGTGTAAGATCGACAATAATTAGCTCCACAAATATGCGACCAGAAAAAGCCAGCATTGTTTCAGATTTGGCCGAGAAATTAAAACAGTCGCCTTTTGTGCTGGTGACCGATTATCAGCACATGAAGGTGGCTGATTTGACTGAATTGCGGAACCGGTTGGCGCCGGCAGGCGCAGAAATGCATGTGGTGAAAAACAATTTCCTTAAGCGTGCCATGGCGGATTCCGGTTTCCCGGACGTCGGTGACCAGCTGGTTGGCCAAACGGCTGTTGTGACAGGCGAAAGAGATGTAGCGCCCGTAGCCAAAATTTTTAAGGCGTTTGCAACCGAGTTCAAAATCGCGGCCCTCAAGCTTGGTTTTGTCGATCGCGCTGTTCTTTCCACTACAGATTTGGAAACGTTGGCGGAATTGCCGCCGCGCGAAATTTTGCAGGCGCAATTTCTGGGACTGCTTCTGTCGCCTGCCACAAAACTGGTGCGTTTATTGAGTGAACCAGCCTCGGCGCTGGCACGGTTGCTTAAGGCGAAGGCAGAAAAGGAGGGTGCGCCAGCGACATAAATTTTGTAGGCAGGCGCATCGCCTGCCAGATGGTAACTCCCAAAGCGTTCGGAGTTGCCCTACAAATAACAGAGAAAAAAACGAAAACTGTCCGAGCCGATGGCTATCGGCTTTAATTCTTCGAAGGCTTTCGGAGGCGGCAATTGGAGGAAAATAAAATGGCAGACACAGAGAAATTGGTAGAGCAACTGAGCAACTTGTCGGTGCTGGAGATTGCTGGATTGGTTAAGCAGCTTGAGGAAAAATGGGGTGTGAGCGCCGCCGCGCCTGTCGCAGTTGCGGCTGGCCCAGCTGCAGCGGGCGCACCTGGCGGACCCGCAGCTCCGATGGCGGAGGAAAAAACTACGTTTGACGTGATCCTGAAGGAAATGGGATCGAACAAGATCGCTGTGATCAAGGAGGTTCGCGGTGCAGTTCCGGGACTTGGTCTAGCAGAAGCGAAGGCACTGGTCGAAGGAGCGCCCAAAACAATCAAGGAAGGCGTGACGAAGCAGGAGGCGGACGAGATGAAGAAAAAGATCGAGGCCGCGGGTGCAAAAGTAGAAATTAAGTAGGCAAATCCGATTTCGAGCGGTTGCTGCGGCACAAAGCAGTTGCCGTAGCGGCAGATCCGGAGTACCGTCGATTTGGTTAAAGCCAGGCAGACGTATTTTCGACGCGGCGCTAAAAGGCAAAAGAGATTATCGGCAACGAGATGGAGGTCCGTCAATTTGACAGGCCGCCATTTTGGTGGCACTATTATGTTCTTCGCTCGTCGCCGTACCGGTGAAATCTTGCCCGCGTGGGTCCGCGATTTGGTGTGGTCGCTGCGAGGTTTTAGCTCTTGAGCTTTTTTTGATTATGTCGGAACGCATCTACTTTGGAAGCATCAAGGAAGGCATTGAACCGCCGAATCTGATTGAGGTTCAGGCCAATTCATACGTCGATTTCCTGCAGAAAGAGGTCCCGTATTCGAAGCGAAAAAATCAGGGACTCCAGGCTGTTTTCAAAGAGGTCTTCCCAATCGAAAGCTACGACGAGAAAGCGGTGCTCGATTTCAGTCATTATGACATCGGCGAGCCGAAACTGACCGCTCTCGAAGCGCAACGGGAAGGACAGACCTACAGCGCACCGTTGCACGTGACATTCCAGTTGCGAGAGGAGAAAGGCACCAAGGAAGAGAAGGTGTACATGGGCGAAATCCCACTGATGACGCCGCAGGGCACCTTCGTCATCAATGGCGCGGAGCGCGTGGTGGTAAGCCAGTTACACCGCTCGCCGGGAATCGCGTTTGAATCAACGGTCCACGTCAACGGCAAGGTGCTCTACAGTTTCCGGATCATTCCAGACCGCGGTTCATGGATTGAGGTGCAATTTGATACGGCTGATCTTCTTTACATTTATCTCGATCGGCGCAAGCGGCGCCGAAAGTTTCTCGCCACTACGTTCTTGCGTGCGCTGGGTTACGGGTCCGACGAAGAGGTCATCAAGCTCTTTTATAACATCGAGAACTTGAAGCTGAGCGAGAAACTCGATGAAGAGAAGCTGGCCACCAAGGTGCTTATTGCGGATGTCCGAGATGGTGAGGTGACGGTGGCGCGCGCGTTCGAACCGCTCACTTTGGCGACTGTTCGCCAAATCATGTCACTCAAGATTCACGAGGTGAAAGTAATCGACATCTCGAACGATGACACAATCGTGAAGGCGCTTAGAAAAGATCCGGCGCATGACCAGGAAGAGGCGCTGAAGGACATTTACCGGCGCCTTCGCCCGGGCGATCCCCCGACGGTAGCCAACGCCCGCGCTTTGCTGAAAAGGCTCTTTTTTGATCCCAAAAAATATGATCTCGGCCGCGTCGGCCGTTACAAAATTAATCAAAAACTCGGAATCAACGTCGATCCTACCGAACGTATTTTGACTGACAAAGATTTTATCGCGGCAATCAAGTATTTGATCAATTTACGCAAGGGCGAAGGCACGCTCGACGATATCGATCATCTGGGGAGTCGTCGTGTGCGTACAGTCGGAGAACTACTCGCCAATCAATGCCGTGTCGGGCTAGCTCGCACGGAGCGGTTGGTCAAAGAACGCATGACGCTGTTCGACATTAATGTCGATGGCATGACGCCGCAGAAGCTCATTAATCCAAAAGCGCTCAGCGCGGTAATCCGGGATTTCTTTGGCCGTTCTCAGCTTTCGCAATTCATGGATCAAACAAATCCGCTCGCGGAATTGACGCATAAGCGACGCTTGTCGGCTCTCGGTCCTGGAGGTCTCAGTCGGGAGCGTGCCGGATTCGAGGTGCGCGATGTTCATCCTTCGCATTACGGGCGCATTTGTCCGATCGAGACGCCGGAAGGGCCAAACATCGGATTAATCAGTTCGATGAGCACGTTTGCGCGTATCAACGAGTTTGGGTTTATCGAGACGCCGTATCGCAAGGTGGAAAAGGGCCGCGTTAAGGACGAGGTCGAATACCTCACCGCAGATCGCGAAGAGAATTTCCTCGTGGCGCAAGCCAATGCGCCGATCGACGGACGTGGACATTTCACTGGGGAAAAAGTCTCTGTGCGCTACCGTGGCGACTTTCTTGAAGTCGATCCGGCGAAGGTGAATTACATGGACGTGTCTCCGAAGCAGCTCGTTTCGGTAGCAGCGGGCCTAATTCCCTTCCTTGAGCACGATGACGCAAACCGAGCCCTGATGGGTTCGAACATGCAACGCCAGGGCGTGCCGCTGGTGGTTTCCGAGGCGCCGTTCGTAGGCACCGGGCTGGAGGAAAAAGTAGCCCGAGATTCCCACGCCGTCGTTTTGGCGTCCGAGAGCGGGAAGGTCGCTTTGGTTACAGCAGACCAAATCGTTGTCACGAAAGACGGTCATCTCCCCGAGAGCAAGAAGAAGCTCAAAACCGATGCTGAGGCAGGGATCCACGTTTATGAGCTCCGCAAATTCATGCGCTCAAACGCCGGCACGTGCGTGAACCAGAAGCCCATTGTTCGCAAAGGCCAGCACGTGAAACGCGGTCAAGTTATCGCTGATGGCCCGAACACTGATCACGGCGAGTTGGCGCTGGGACGCAACGTGCTCGTCGCGTTCATGCCATGGAACGGATACAACTTCGAAGATGCCATCATGATCTCCGAAAAGGTGGTGAAGGAGGATATTTACACTTCCATCCACATCGATGAATTCGAGATCGGCGCGCGCGATACCAAGCTCGGACCCGAGGAAATTACACGGGACATTCCCAACGTCAGCGAAGAAGCTTTGCGCAACCTCGGCCCGGATGGCGTAGTGCGGGTCGGAGCGGAAGTGAAGCCCGGCGATATTTTGGTTGGGAAAATTACGCCCAAGAGCGAGACGGAATTGGCCCCGGAAGAGCGCCTCCTTCGGGCGATCTTTGGCGAGAAAGCAGCGGACGTGAAGGATACCTCGCTTACCGTTCCCTCAGGCACTTACGGAATCGTAATGGATGTAAAGGTTTCCTCCCGTCGCGAGGTTTCGCGCGAAAAACTCACGCCGGCGGAAACCAGGCGGCAACTCAAAACGATCAGCGAGGAACATAAGCGTAAGAAAGAGGCGCTGATCGAACAACTGACCGATTCGCTTTCGAACGTCCTGCTCGGCGAAAAAGTCCCTCTCGACGTCGTTAATGCCAAGAATGGTGAGATCATCATTCCAGCCAATCGCAAAATCACAAAAACACTGTTGCGAAAACTAGCGACGGCGCATGACCACATCGAGATCGATCCGAGTCCGATCCGGAACAGGATCCGCGAAATCATTGGCGCGTACGAGCACAAGTTCGCTGAGCTGGAGCTTGAACGTGATCGCGCGATGGACCGAGTCGAGAGCGGAGACGATATCGATCCGGGAATTATCAAGCAGGTCAAGGTTTATATCGCGAGCAAACGCAAGCTGAGCGTTGGCGACAAAATGGCTGGACGCCATGGCAACAAGGGCGTCGTTGCCCGAATTGTGCCCGAAGAAGACATGCCGTTTCTCGCAGACGGAACACCGGTTGAAATCGTGCTTAATCCGCTAGGTGTCCCGAGCCGCATGAACGTTGGGCAAGTTCTGGAAACGCATCTGGGCGTTGCTGCGAAAGCGCTCGGATTCAAAGTAGCGACCCCAGTGTTCGATGGGATCAAGGAAAAGCAGATTCGCGAATACTTGCAGGATGCCAGAAAGAAGGAGGGCTTCACTTGGGTTCAAGAAAGCGGTAAAGCGCGCCTTTTCGATGGGCGCACTGGCGATCCGTTCGACCAGGAAGTGGTGGTTGGCTACATCTACATGATGAAACTAGGTCACCTCGTAGCGGACAAAATTCACGCGCGCGCTGTGGGACCGTATTCGCTGGTTACCCAGCAGCCGCTCGGCGGCAAAGCCCAATACGGTGGTCAACGCTTTGGTGAAATGGAGGTGTGGGCTCTCGAGGCCTATGGAGCCGCCTACACTTTGCAGGAATTGCTGACCGTCAAATCCGACGACGTACAAGGCCGAACCCGCATCTATGAGTCGATCGTTAAAGGCGACAACTCGCTCGAAGCGGGGACGCCTGAGTCTTTCAATGTTCTGATTAAAGAAATGCAGAGCCTCGGTCTCGACGTGAAGGTCGGCGGGCAGGCACCCACCTTCATGGAGAGCGTCGCATAATTTTTAGATTCACAATTTTTTTGGAGAAATCATGAACGAACATTCCTGGCGTGAGTTAGTGGGCGAAGAGCGCCCGGTGGGTTTTGATCAAGTCGCCATCGGCGTTGCCTCGAGCGATACCATGCGTTCGTGGAGCAAAGGCGAAGTCAAAAATCCCGAGACGATCAATTACCGCACCTTTAAACCGGAGAAGGGCGGCCTTTTCTGTGAACGCATTTTTGGTCCGACCCGGGACTGGGAATGTTCGTGCGGAAAATACAAGCGCATCAAACACAAGGGAGTGATCTGTGACCGGTGCGGCGTAGAAGTCACCCTGGCGCGCGTTCGCCGCGAGCGCATGGGTCACATCGAATTGGCGGTACCTGTTTCGCACATCTGGTTTTACAAATGCATGCCATCGCGAATCGGGCTTATGCTAGATATGAGCGCGCGCCAGCTCGAGCGCGTTATCTATTACGAGGACTACATCGTCATCGATCCGGGCAAAACGCCGCTGCAGAAAACACAACTGCTTAACGAAGTCGAATACCGCGAGGCGCAGGAGCAGTATGGCGAAGATTTCGTTGCCGGGATGGGCGCGGAAGCGATCAGGAAGCTTCTTGCCGAGATCGACCTTAACAAGCTCAACAAAGAGCTGGAGAAGGCGATGGCTACCACCAAGAGCAAACAAATCCGCAAGAAACTCGCCAAGCGTCTCAAGCTTGTCCAAGGATTCCAGAATTCACATGCGCGGCCTGAATGGATGATTCTCGATGTGTTGCCGGTCATTCCGCCGGATTTGCGCCCTTTGGTTCCCTTGGAAGGCGGGCGTTTTGCGACCTCGGATCTGAACGATCTCTATCGGCGGGTGATCAACCGCAACAACCGGCTCAAGAACCTGCTTCTGCTTAAGACGCCCGACGTGATCATTCGCAATGAAAAACGAATGCTCCAGGAAGCGGTGGACGCTTTGTTCGATAACGGCAGACACGGTCGCGCCGTGACGGGCGCTGGCAACCGGCCTCTCAAATCGTTGAGTGACATGCTCAAGGGCAAGGGTGGCCGTTTCCGCCAAAACCTCCTCGGTAAACGCGTCGATTACTCGGGTCGCTCGGTTATCGTCATCGGCCCGGAGTTGAAGCTGCACCAGTGCGGTTTGCCAAAGAAGATGGCGCTTGTGCTTTTCGAGCCATTCATCATCCGCCGGCTGAAAGACCTCGGCTATGTGCACACGGTGCGCAGTGCGAAAAAGATGATTGAGCGCCAGACGCCAGAGGTCTGGGACATTCTTGAAGAAGTGACCAAGGGTCATCCGGTGTTGCTGAACCGCGCGCCTACTTTGCATCGCTTGTCGATTCAGGCGTTTGAACCGCAATTGATCGAGGGCGAAGCCATTCGCATTCATCCACTGGTTTGCACCGCTTACAATGCGGACTTCGACGGCGACCAGATGGCGGTGCATGTGCCACTCTCAGTGGAAGCCCAAATGGAAGCGCGCATGCTTATGCTCGCGCCGAATAACATTTTCTCGCCTTCCAGCGGCAAGCCCATCACCACGCCTTCTCAAGACATTACCCTGGGCTGTTATTACCTTACCCAAAATCCTCGCGGTCCAAGTAAAGATGGCCAGCGGCTCCCGCTCTTTGCCGATGCAGCCGAAGTAGAATTTGCCATGGCCGAGGGCAGCGTTTGCACGCACGACCACATCCGGATTAAGAACCCGGATTTTGGGAGAAAAACCATCTACGGCAGTGCTGAAGCCAAAACTATCGAGACCACGCCAGGACGAGTCATTTTCAACGAGATTTGGCCCAGCCAACTTGGATTTTTCAATAAACCTGCCGGCAAAAAGCAGCTCAGCGACATTATCTGGCGCTGTTACCAAATCGCTGGCCCGGCCGAGACCGTCGCGACGCTGGACAAATTAAAGGAGCTCGGTTTTACCGAAGCAACCAAAGCCGGTATCTCGATTGGAATTTCGGACATGATCATTCCGAAAGAGAAACAGACGGAGCTGGAAAACGCATACAAACAGATTCGGCAAGTGGAGCAGCAATATCGCAGAGGCATCATTACAGACGGCGAGCGCTACAACAAGATCATCGACATCTGGACGCACGCCGGAGATGAGATTTCCAATATCATGTTCCGCACCCTGGAGCATAACGAGGGTCGCAAGGAATTGAATCCGGTTTATTTGATGGTCGATTCCGGTGCGCGCGGCAACCGACAACAGGTGCGTCAGCTCGCTGGCATGCGCGGTTTGATGGCCAAGCCCAGCGGCGAAATCCTCGAGCATCCCATCACCTCCAACTTCCGTGAAGGTCTTAGCGTTCTTGAGTACTTTATTTCCACTCACGGCGCTCGCAAAGGGCTTGCTGACACCGCGCTCAAAACCGCGGATTCCGGTTATCTTACCCGCAAGTTGGTGGACGCAGCCCAGGACGTGATCATCAACGCGGGAGACTGCGGAACAGTAAATGGAATCGTGGTGCGCTCGATTTATGAGGGCGATGAAGAAGTGGTTGATCTTGGGCAGCGCATCATCGGCCGGGTCAGTTGCGAAACCATCCCCGACCCGGTGGACAAGAAGAAAAAGATCGTAAAGGTGAATCAGTACATCGACGAGAAGATCGCCGAGGAGTTGCAGCGCATTGGCGTGGAGAGCTTGAAGATTCGTTCGGTCCTTACGTGTGAGTGCGGCCGCGGCGTTTGCGCGATGTGCTACGGACGCAACCTCGCGACTGGCCAGTTCGTGAAAATGGGCGAAGCAGTTGGCATCATCGCTGCGCAATCCATTGGCGAGCCGGGAACGCAGTTGACGATGCGAACCTTTCACATCGGCGGCACGGCCAGCCAGACGTTCAAGCAACCGATCATCAAAGCGAAAAACGATGGCACAGTTCGATTCAATGACCTACGAACAGTCCAGGCGCTCGATGGCAGTTGGATTGTTTTGAACAAGAACGGTTCGATCAGCGTGCACAATGAGGAGGGACGCGAACTCGAGCGCTACAACGTGGTCATCGGTTCCATGATTTCCAAGGACGACGGCGCCTCGGTGAAAAAAGGCGAGACGTTCGTGCAGTGGGACCCATACAACGTGCCGATTCTTACTGACAAGGGCGGCAAGATCGAGTTCCGCGACATGATCGCGGGCGTCACCATCAAGCGCGATGTCGATGAAGCAACTGGTCTCATGGGCACGGTCATTATCGAGCACAAAGAAGATTTGCATCCGCAGGTGGTCATCGTCGACGACAAGAAGGAAGTGCTGGCCAGCTATTCCATCCCGGCCGGCGCACACGTCGTAGTTGAAGAAGGACACAAAGTACGCGCGGGCGCGCTGCTGGCAAAGACGCCACGCAAAGTCGCAAAGACAAAAGATATCACCGGCGGTCTGCCCCGAGTGGCCGAATTATTCGAAGCCCGTCGACCGAAAGATGCGGCTGAGATTGCTAAGATTGACGGAATTGTGGAAATGGGCGGAACTGTCCGCGGGAAACGACGCGTGATTTTGAAAGACCCCGAGACGGGAGCCGAGGAAGAGCATCTCATCCCGCTCACCAAGCACATTATCGCCTTCAAAGGCGATTTCGTGAAGAAAGGGCAGCAACTCACCGAAGGCCCGATCGTGCCGCACGAGATTTTGGAAGTCTGCGGTCCGCAGGAATTGCAGGAGCATTTGGTCAACGAAGTGCAGGAAGTCTATCGATTGCAGGGCGTGGAAATCAACGACAAGCACATCGAGATCATCGTGCGCCAAATGTTGCGCAAGGTGAAAATTACCGACCCGGGCGATACGTCGTTGCTCTGGGGCGATCAGGTGGACAAACTCTACTTCGAGGAAGAAAACAAGAAGGTCGTCGAAAAGGGCGGCAAACCGGCAGAAGCCGTTCCTGTTCTTCTCGGCATCACCAAGGCCTCTTTGGAAACCGACAGCTTTATTTCGGCCGCATCATTCCAGGATACGACCCGCGTTCTCACAGAAGCGGCCACACTGGGCAAAGTCGATAAACTGCGCGGCTTCAAGGAAAACGTGATCATGGGTCACTTGATCCCTGCCGGAACCGGGTTCGGACAGCATCGCCAGATTAAGCTGGTCGAAAAAGGCGAGCCAATCGGCGCGCCTGTAATGGAAGAAGCCGAGCCGCAGCCAGCGGTCGGATAAGATCGGCGTTGCTTGTACGACGGTCTGTGTCAGGCGCCATCTAACGGATTGGCGTTTCACAGAAACGCCCTACAATTTGCCTGATGTCGATCGTAACCAAAACCGGCGATAAAGGCGAAACCTCGCTGATGTACGGACGTCGCCTGTCGAAAGCCGATCCGCGTGTTGACGCCTATGGATGTATCGATGAGCTGACCGCTGCGCTTGGTCTAGCCCGGTCCGTTTCAACCGATAAATTCCTTTCGGACGAAATCTTCGCCGCGCAAAAAGATTTGATCGTTGTCATGGGTGAGTTGGCGACGGCGCCAAGCGACCGGGAACGTTACCTAACGGATGGCTTTCACCTTACCAAAGCGGAGATGGTGGACCGGATCACAGCAGTCATTTTCGACCTTGAGAAGGACACATCGCTTTATCCCAAAGACTGGGTGATCCCCGGCGGAACCGCGGTTTCTGCGGCTCTCGATTTTGCTCGCGCAACGTGCCGTCGCGCAGAGCGATACATCGCCGGATTCAGCGCCGGCGAGAAGAACTTTGACCCAGAGATTTTGCGTTACCTCAATCGGCTTTCCGATCTCTGTTGGATTCTGGCGAGATACGCCGAGAAAAGCTCGCGAACTTCCAAGTAGTGCTACGTCGCTTTGGCGTGCTCCCAATCGCGCTGCAATCCAGCGTCAAAAATTAGCAATCCGTCAGCAGCAGGTTTTCTCGCCCGATGTTATGCATCGTCGCGATGAAATTCAGATCAGCCTTTGCGGTTACGTTTCTTCTTTGTTTTGCGATCGAACGGTCTCACGCAGACATTTTCGCATGGACCTACACCACCGACCTTACAACGAAAGGTGAAACCGAATTTGAGCAGTGGGTGACTTCGCGCTCGCAAAAAGAGCATGGTAACTACGAGGTTGTCGATTTTCGCGATGAGCTTGAATACGGCGTAACCGAGAATTTTCAGCTCGCGCTTTATCTAAACCATCGGTACGTCTATGCGAACAACGAGGTCCCAGCAGAGGATCCAGCGCATCCCGGAAAGCGTTTGCCCAGCGGTTACGAAACCGGCGGAGAGGACGTCCGCGCAGGGCACAATCCAGCGACGCCGTTCGACAGTTATCGTTTCGACTCGGTTTCATTAGAAGCGATTTACCGGTTGCTGAATCCCAACAAGCATCCAGTTGGTCTCGCGCTCTATTTCGAACCGACAATCGGAGATCAGCAACGGGAACTGGAATGGAAGGTCATCGTAGAAAAGCATTGGTTCGAGGATCGGCTCGTATGGGCACTGAACATCAATTACGGGTTAGAGTTCGAAAGAACTGACTCCGATAATGAGCTCGACGGTGTCCTCGAATGGTTCACCGGAGCTTCCTACAGGTTCGTGCCGAGCTGGTCTGCTGGTCTCGAATTTTCGAACCACCATGAATTTGCCGACGCCACTGTCCACGAGCACTCGGCATACTTTGTCGGGCCCACGATTCATTACGAAGGCAAACGCTGGTCGGTTACGTTGGGGTTCCTTCATCAACTGCCAATTGGACAGGCTTTCAGTCACGAAAACAAAGAGTTCGCCGTGCACAACAATTACATTTTTGGGGACGAGCACGAAAAATATTACGTGCGGCTGAGAGTCGGATTTGATTTCTAGCGCTAACTGAAATCGGCGTTTGCCTTCTTCGCGTGAGCGTCGAATTTCAGGTTGCGCGCGGGCGCGTGGTGTAGCATCTTCACGTTCCCGCTCTGGAAGCTCCCGCCCTCGGGAATTTCTCTTTATGGCAGATACAACAGAATTAGTGCCTGAATTGTTGGAAGCTGGTGTTCATTTTGGACACCAGACGAAGCGTTGGAATCCGAAGATGAAGCCTTTTATCTTCGAACAGCGCAATCAGATATACATCATCAATTTGGATGAGACTGTCCTGCAGCTTCGGCGGGCCACGGAATTTCTTCAGGAAGTCGCACGCCGCGGCGGCAAAATTTTATTTGTCGGCTGTAAGAAGCAGGCGCAGGAAGCGATAAAAGAGGCGGCTTTGGCTTGCGGACAATTTTATGTGAATCAACGATGGCTCGGCGGGACACTCACCAATCTGGCTACCATTCGGAAAAGCATTGGGCGTTTGAAATACATTGAAGAGATCGAACAGTCACCCGATTACAGGAAAATGGGAAAACAGGAGTTGGCTGCATTAAATCGCGAGGCCGCGAAGCTCAGGCGCAATCTCGACGGGATAATTGAGATGTCCCAGTTGCCCGACGCGCTGGTGGTGATCGATACGATTCGCGAGCAAAACGCGGTGAATGAGGCGCGGCGCCTAGGAATTCCAGTCGTTGCCATCGTGGATACGAACGCGGACCCCGAGATCATCGATTACCCGATCGCCGGCAACGATGATGCGATTCGTGCTATTCGCGTGATTCTGCAAAAGCTCGTGGATGCCATTGTTTCGGCCAGCAACGAAGCGCGCATTCGCGAGCAGGTCGAAATGGCCGGCGTCTCGGCGTAGGGGAGGAAAACGTCCGATGCCGAACGTCGAACAGGCCAACGTCTAATGAAAGCAACAACTGAAATCAATCCGCAACTGGTGAAGCAGCTCCGCGAGAAGACCAACGCGGGGATGATGGATTGCAAGCGCGCTCTTGTGGACAGCGGCGGCGACCTTGAGAAGGCAGAAGCGATCTTGCGCACCAAAGGCGTCGCTGCTGCTGGCAGAAAGGCCGTGCGCGTCACGAAGGAAGGTATCGTGGCGTCCTACATTCATCTTCAGGGGAAAGTCGGCGTGCTTGTCGAGGTGAATTGCGAGACAGATTTTGTAGCAAGGAACGAAATTTTCCGCGAATTCGTGAAAGATATCACTCTGCATATTGCCGCAGCGCATCCGCTCTATGTCAGCCGCGCAGATGTTCCCAGTAATCTCATCGAAGCCGAGCGCGAGATTTACAAGGCGCAGGCAAAAGGGAAACCGGAAAATGTGGTGGAAAAAATTGTCGAAGGAAAACTCGACAAATTTTTCAGCACAGTTTGTCTACTCGAGCAAGGATTCATAAAGAATCCAGACCAAACCATCGGTGACCTCGTGAAAGCCAAAATTGCGGAGCTAGGCGAGAACATTGTCATCCGCCGCTTCGTCCGCTATCTTGTTGGCGAGCCGCTGCCGAGCGAAGCGTAGAGGGTGTTGTGGCGGCGTTGTGTCAAACGCCGTGTGTTAGAATAGCGCTCGCCGGCGAGTGCCTCTACAACTTCGGGTGCAGCTAACAAATCCGTGGTTAGGTTGCGAAGAAATGGCCCTCGAGCAATACAAACGGAAACGCGACTTCAAGAAGACTGCTGAGCCAGCAGGCAAACCGCTGCCGAAGAAAGTCAAAGGCGCTTCGCGCTTTGTGATTCAAAAACATGACGCCCGCCGTCTGCACTACGATTTCCGCCTGGAGATGGAAGGGGTGTTGAAGTCGTGGGCGCTCCCGAAAGGGCTTCCTTGGAAGCGAGGTGAAAAACATCTTGCCGTAGAAGTTGAAGATCACCCGATCGAATACGAAGACTTCGAAGGCATCATCCCAGAGGGCCAATATGGCGGCGGCACAGTGATGGTGTGGGACCGAGGCAACTACCATGTTTACGGCGAACAGCCGGTGAAATCATTACGTGAAGGCAAGCTTCACCTCGTTCTCGACGGCCAAAAGGCGAATCGCGAATGGACTCTCGTGCGGATTCGGGGTCGTGATGATACGAAAAATCAGTGGCTGATCCTGAAAACGGGAGGCGATACAAAGGCGCCATCAAAAAAACTTGAAGATCAGTCGGTCAAGACGGGACGCACGATGAAACAAATTGCTGAAGCCCGTGATGCCGAGTGGGAGTCCAATCGCGAAACCGAAGAGAGCCCAACATCGAAGCTCAAGGCGCGAATTCGAGAGGCGATTAAAAAAAAAGCAAACGATGAAATTGTAGGGCAGGTGCGTCGCCCGCCGTGGCAGGGCAACCGAAGCGGTCGCCCTACAATCGCGTCGTTGCAAGACTTGCCTTCGGCAAAAGCGCGCTTCGTCGAGCCGATGAAAGCGAAGCTGGTCGAGAAACCACCCGCGACCGGTGATTGGATTTATGAGCTCAAATTCGACGGCATCCGGCTGATAGCAGTTAAGACGGATACAAAAGTTTCCTTGCTGTCGCGAAATCAAAATGAATTAGGCGCGCGTTTTCCAGAAATTGTCGAGGCGGTGAAGGATTTGCCGGCGCGCGAATGCGTGATTGACGGCGAAGTAGTTGCGCTCGACGAGGAGGGTCGTTCCTCGTTTCAACTCTTGCAAGCACGCGAAATGGAAGGACGAAAATCGCCCGTTTATTTCTACGCATTCGATCTGCTACAGCTCGATGGCAAAAGTCTGGTCTCGCTGCCGTTGGAGGCGCGCAAAAACGTTCTGAAAAAGCTTTGCGCCGAGGCAGGCGATCCGATTCGCTACTCGGGCGCGATTGGCGGCGATGCGGAACGGCTTCTCGAAGAAGTGAAGCGTCGCGGTTTGGAAGGGATTATCGGCAAGCGATGCAACTTCGTTTACGAACCCGGACGGAGAAGCGGCGCATGGATCAAGCTCAAATGCGTCGAACAACAGGAATTCGTCGTCGGCGGATACACGCCGCCGCAGGGCGCGCGCAAACATTTCGGCGCAATTTTGGT